>JAVEEO010000137.1 GCA_030840415.1 Pseudonocardiales bacterium
CCTCAATAGGTTTGCGGGCGGTCAGCCATTCGCGCGCATGGTGATCGCCCGGTCGGCGTAGGCGGTGGCCAGCTCCTCCAACTGCGCCCGATCACCGGCGAGCTGCTCGGTGACCTCGGCCAGCGCCTCGTCCTGCGCGGTGCGCCCGGCCAGCGCGTCAGCCAACTCCGAAGTGTCGAGCCGGTAGAGCACCGCCTTCGCGATCAGCTCCTCGACTGGGGCGGCGACCACCGTCAACCTGCCGCACCCACCATGATCCGGCCCGGACACGCATACATACCGCCGCGTCGTCTGACGCGCCGCCGAATACAGCGGATGCCCGCACTTGCCGCACCGAAGCAAACCCGACAAGGCATAGCGGCGCGGTGCTCGACGGCCGCTCACTGCCTTCTGCTGCATCAACGCCCGGATACGCCGGTGCTGCTCCTCGCTGATGATCGCCGGCCACACTGCCGGTCCCACGATCACGCCCTGATGCTCACGCAGACCCGCGATCCGACCCGACGCCAGCACCGCCCTCAGCGTGGTCGTGCGCCACGGCTTACCAGCCACAGTGGCCACTTCGTTGTCTTCCAACCATGCAGCCAACGACCGCAACGACTCACCCGCCAGGAACCGCTCGGCGAACTGGCGGATGACCACCGCCTCGGACTCGATCACCGTCACCTTGTCCTCGGCATAACTAAAGGCCCGCACATAGCCACCGTGCGGTAGGCTGGCGGCGGCGTTCTGCTCCATCTTCCGCTTGACCCGCCGGCTCTTCGTCGCGGACTCATTCGCCGCCATCGCGGCAAGAATCCGCACCACCATCAACCCGTCCCCGGTGGACAGGTCGGTGTCACCGACCACGAACCGCACCTGCCGCACCTTCGCTGCATCCAAGGCTTCCAGGAACTGCTCCAACTCGATCGGCCTGCGGGTCAGCCGGTCCACGTGATACACGATCACCGCATCCCGCTCACCGTCACGCAGATCGGCCAGCATCCGCTCATAGGCCGGTCGACGCTTGCCGGAGTAGGCAGACATGTCGTTGTCCACGTACTCCTCGGCCACCGACCAGCCGAGCGAGTTGGCCAGCTTGCGGCAGTCCTCCAGTTGCCTAGTCACCTCTAACCCGGAACCCTCAACATCACTACTGATCCGGGCGTACACCGCCGCCGCTCGCACTATCGTCACGACGGGTTAGCTTAACGATCAGCGGACAACCTCAGGTTGGTTGCGCTGGTAGGTCGGTGACGGCGTAGCCGAAGTCCAAAAGCATCCGGCGCAGCAGCGGCAGCGACAGCCCGACCACGTTGTGATGGTCGCCGGCGATCGAGTCGACGAACCAACCGCCCAGGCCGTCGACGGTGAAGGCGCCCGCCACCCGCAGCGGCTCGCCGGTGTCGACGTAGGCCGCGATCTCGTCATCGGACGGTTCGGCGAAGCGCACCTCGGTACTGGCGACCCGATCCAGCATCCGGCCCGGAGAAGAATCCAGCACCTCGATCAGGGTGTGGCCGGTGTGCAGCACCGCCGTCCGTCCCCGCATGGACTTCCAGCGTGCGATGGCCTCCTCGACGGACCCAGGCTTGCCCAGGGCAAAGCCGTCCAGTTCCAGCATCGAGTCACAACCCAGCACCAGCAGGGTGCCCTGCTGGCGCGCAGCAACCGCCACCGCCTTGGCGTGCGCCAGTACCTGCACCAACTCCGCAGGGGTGGGCGCCACAAGCGCGTCCTCGTCCACCCCGGACACCTCGACCTCGGGCTCGACGCCGGCCTGGCGCAGCGTCCGCAACCGGCCCGACGAGGCCGAGGCGAGCAGGAAGCGCATGCCTTATCTTCCTTCCAGATGCATTGTGCGGCCCGAAACGCTGCTGCAACGGAGTCAATAGCGCGCTTTCGGGCCGCACAATGGCGCGAAATGCAAGGGACTCAGCCGAGCTTGAGCGACTTGCCGATGATCTCCTTCATGATCTCGGTGGCACCGCCGTAGATCCGGGTGACCCGGGCATCGGCGTAGGCGCGCGCGATGGGGTACTCCTGCATGTAGCCGTAGCCGCCGTGCAGCTGCAGGCAGCGGTCGACCACCCGGCCCTGCAGTTCGGTGGCCCACCACTTGGCCTTGGCGGCGTCCTCCGGGGTCAGGTCGCCGACCGACAGGGCGTCGACGCACTTGTCGATGTAGGCCTGCGCGACGTCGACCTCGGTGGCGATCTCGGCGAGCACGAACCGGGTGTTCTGCTGCGCGCCGATCGACTTGCCGAAGGCCTTGCGCTCGCGGACGTAGCTGATCGTCCAGTTCAGCGCGGCGCGGGCACCGGCCACCCCGGAGATCGCGATCGACATCCGTTCCTGCGGCAGGTTCGAGACCAGCCCGAGGAAGCCGCCGCCCAGCTCGCCGAGGATGTTCTCTCGAGGCACCCGGACGTCGGTGAAGCTCAGCTCGGCGGTGTCCTGAGAGTGCATGCCGAGCTTGTCCAGGTTGCGGCCCCGCTCGAAGCCGGGCATGCCGCGCTCGATGATCACCAGGCTCAGGCCCTTGTGGCGGTCCGGTCCGGTGCGCACCGCGGTGATCACCAGGTCGGCGTTGATGCCGTTGGTGATGAAGGTCTTGGCGCCGTTGACGATCAGGTCGTCCCCATCGGCCACCGCGGAGGTACGGATGCCGGCCAGGTCCGAACCCGCGCCTGGCTCGGTCATCGCCACCGCGGTGATCAACTCACCGGAGGCGATGCCTGGCAGCCAGCGCTGCTTCTGCTCCTCGGTGCAGTAGTGGGTGAAGTACGGCAGGCAGATGTCGTTGTGCAGGGTAATGCCCAGCCCGGCGCCGCCGACGCCGGCCAGCATCAGTTCCTCACCGAGGATCTGGTTGAACCGGAAGTCCGAGGTGCCGCCGCCGCCGTACTGCTCGGGCACCTGCAGCCCCAGGAAGCCGTTGCTGCCTGCCGCCCGGAACAGCTCGCGAGGGGCGAGGCCGGCCGCCTCCCAGGCGAGGTAGTCCGGCAGCATCTCCTTGCCGATGAACGTGCGCGCCGCGTCGCCGAAGGCGAGATGGTCCTCGTCGTAGTGCTTGCGCTGCATCCGTCGCTCCCGGCCGTCGTCAACCCCGATGTTCTGACGTCCTACTATCTCGCGCGCACCGGCCCAACGCCAAGCCGGGCGGAGCACAACTTCCAACCGATGGCGTTTCGTCCGTTCCGAAGTGATCTGGCCGAGGGGTGGGCCGCTACCGTGTGCGAGTGGCTACCTCTGCATCGACCGAGCTCCGAGCCGACATCGGCGTCATCGGTGGTTCCGGGTTCTATTCACTGCTCGAGCAGGCCGAGACGGTGCGGGTCGACACCCCGTACGGCGAGCCGAGCGGCGAGCTCACCGTCGGCACGCTGGCCGGACGGCGGGTGGCGTTCCTGCCCCGGCACGGGGTCGACCACCGCTTCCCCCCGCACCGGGTGCCCTACCGCGCCAACCTGTGGGCGCTGCGGTCGGTGGGCGTCCGCCAGGTGGTGACCGGCTCGGCGGTCGGCTCGCTGCTGCCCGAACTGGGGCCCGGCGCCCTGGTGCTGCCCGACCAGATCCTGGACCGGACCTGGGGCCGGCCGCACACCTACAGCGACGGCGAGGCCGGCGTGGCCCACCTGTCCTTCTCCGACCCCTACTGCCCGGTCGGCCGGGCCGGCGCCCAGCGGGTGGCCGAGGCGGCCGGGCTGGCGCTGACCGGCACCGGCACCCTGGCGGTGATCAACGGCCCGCGGTTCTCGACCCGCGCCGAATCGGTGGACTACCGGCGCAGCGGCGCCACCATCATCGGCATGACCGCGATGCCCGAGGCCGCGCTGGCCCGTGAGCTGGCGCTCTGCTTCACCTCGCTGTGCCTGGTCACCGACCACGACTCCGGCGTCGAGGTGGGCACCGGTGTCACCCATGCCGAGGTGCTGGAGACCTTCGCGGCCAACCTGCCGAAGCTGCGCGAGCTGCTGGTCGCCACCCTGGCCGAGCTGCCCGCCGAGCAGGGCGGCGACTGTGGCTGCGCCGCGGTGTTCAACGACACCACACCGCCCTACCAGCTGCCCTGACGCTGCCGGCTCAGGACCAGGCCGAGGCGCGCCATGCGCCGGGACCGGGCGGCAGCGGCCGGCGCAGCCGCAGCGCCGGGTCCGCCCAGCCACCGACCTGGTGCGCGGGTTGCGGCCCGGCGGCCCGGGACCGGGCGATCGTCAGCAGCAGCGCGGTGACGGCGGCCAACTCCTCGGCCGTCGGGTCGCCCGCGGTGATCGAGAACATCGGATCCGAGGTCGTCATAGCGGCATGTTGCCGTGCTTCTTGGGCGGCAGCGTCTGGCGCTTGGTCTTGAGGATCCGCAGCGACTTCACGATCAGCGCCCGGGTCTGCGACGGCGGGATGACGGTGTCGACGTAGCCCCGTTCGGCGGCCACGTACGGGTTGACCAGGGTGTCCTCGTAGGCGGTGACCAGCTCCGCGCGGCGGGCCTCCTGGGCCGGCAGGTCGTCGGCGAGGGAGTTGAGCTCCTTGCGGTACAGGATGTTGGCCGCTCCCTGGGCCCCCATCACCGCGATCTGGGCGGTCGGCCAGGCCAGGTTGACGTCGGCGCCCAGGTGCTTGGACCCCATCACGTCGTAGGCGCCGCCGAAGGCCTTGCGGGTGATCACGGTGATCTTGGGGACGGTGGCCTCGCCGTAGGCGTAGATCAGCTTCGCGCCGCGCCGGATGATGCCCTGCCACTCCTGGTCGGTGCCGGGCAGGAAGCCCGGGACGTCGACCAGGGTCAGCACCGGCACGTTGAAGGCGTCGCAGGTACGGACGAACCTGGCCGCCTTCTCCGAGGCGTCGATGTCCAGGCAGCCGGCGAAGTGCATCGGCTGGTTGCCCACCACGCCGACCGGCTGGCCGTCGATCCGGGCGAACCCGCAGATGATGTTGGGCGCGAACAGCGCGTGCACCTCGAGGAATTCCTCGTCGTCGACCAGGTGCTCGATCACGGTGTGCATGTCGTAGGGCTGGTTGGCCGAGTCCGGGATGAAGGTGTCGAGGAACGGGTCGTGGTCGGCCACCGACGGGTCCGCCGGCTCGAAGGCCGGCGGCAGGTCCATGTTGTTGGCGGGCAGGTAGGACAGCAGCGCCTTGACGTAGTCGATGGCGTCCTGCTCGTCGGCACCGAGGTAGTGGGCGTTGCCGGAGGTGGTGTTGTGCACCCGGGCGCCACCCAGGTCGTCCATGCTGACGTCCTCGCCGGTGACGGTCTTGATCACGTCCGGGCCGGTGATGAACATCTGCGAGGTGCCCTCGACCATCACCACGAAGTCGGTGAGGGCGGGGGAGTAGACGTGCCCGCCGGCCGCGGCACCCATGATCAGCGAGATCTGCGGGATCACCCCGGAGGCCTGCACGTTGCGGTAGAAGATGTCGCCGTAGAGGCCGAGCGAGACGACGCCCTCCTGGATCCGCGCGCCGCCGCCCTCGTTGATGCCGATCAGCGGGCAGCCGGTCCGCAGCGCGAAGTCCTGCACCTTGACGATCTTCTCGCCGTAGACCTCGCCGAGCGCGCCGCCGAAGACCGTGACGTCCTGGCTGAACACGCACACCGGGCGGCCGTCCACGGTGCCGTAGCCGGTGACCACCCCGTCGCCGTACGGGCGATTGGCCTCCAGCCCGAACATGGTGGAGCGGTGCCGGGCCAGTTCGTCGAACTCGACGAACGAGCCCTCGTCGAGCAGCATGGCGACCCGCTCGCGGGCGGTCTTCTTGCCCCTGGCGTGTTGCTTGGCCACCGCCCGCTCCGAACCGGCGTGTACGGCCTCGTCGTAGCGGGTCTGCAGCTCAGCGAGCTTGCCGGCGGTGCTGTGCGGGTCGGGACGGCTCTGTGATCCCTGTGGCCCGGGATCGGGCGGGGTTGCCCGGACCTCGGCGACCGGATGCAGGTCAGCACTCATGAGCGCTGAGCCTAGCCCGAGGGGTAGCCGCCCAGCTTGCGGAGTGACCGACCTCGCGGCCGGCTCGGGAGAATGCGGCACGCGGCAGGCCGGCCGGGGTCAGAATGAGGCCATGACGCAGCCGGTGGAGCAGTCCAGGCGCCCGCTGGACGCCGACGCGGTGACCGCGCGGCTGGCCGGCCGGTGGCTGGTCGAGACGGTGGCCGAAACCGGTTCCACCAACGCCGACCTGCTCGCCGCGGCGGCCACCGGCGCGCCGGCCGGCACGGTGCTGGTGGCCGAGCTGCAGTCCGGCGGCCGGGGCCGGCTGGGCCGGAGTTGGATCTCACCCGCCGGTGCCGGCCTGACCTGTTCGATGCTGCTGCGGCCGGCGCCCCCGGTGCCGACCTGGGGCTGGCTGCCGCTGCTGACCGGCCTCGCGCTGTCGCGCACCCTCGGTTCGGCGGCCCGGTTGAAGTGGCCCAACGACGTGCTGTTCGGGGCCGGCGGTGGCAAGGTGGCCGGCATTCTGGTGCAGTCCGGCGACCTGGCGCAGGGCGAAGGCCTGGTGGAAAACGCCGGCCGGGGTGCGGTGGTGGTCGGACTGGGCCTGAACGTTTCCACCGGCCGGGACGAGCTGCCGGTCGAGACGGCCACCTCGCTGCTGCTGCAGGGCCATCGCGAGCTGGACCGCGCCGAGTTGCTGGTCGCCTTCCTGAGCCGCTTCGACGGCCTCTACACCGGGTGGCAGGCCCACGGTGGCGACGCGCTGGCCAGTGGGTTGGCCGAGGGTTACCGGGCCGGCTGCGCGACGCTGGGCACCGAGGTGTCGGTCGAGCTCGGCAACCGCACCCTGCTCGGCACGGCGGTGGACGTCGACGTCGACGGACGGCTGCGGGTGCGCCCGGTCGATGGCGGGACTCCGGTGGCGATCGCTGCCGGAGACGTGACGCATGTGCGAAGAAATATTCGCTAACGTGCACCCAACATGTTGTGCTGCCTGACCGCAGGGGGTTGTCGGAATGCCGTATCCGGAGAAGTTGCTCAACACCGACGAGGAGATCGTCGAGCACCTGCACCCGCACTGGCTGACCCTGGTCCCGGCGGTGCTTGCCTTCCTGGTGGTCTGTGGCCTGTCCGGGCTCGGCTTCGCCTTCCTGCCCGACGGCAACGACAACAACACCGCTCGGCAGGCCCTGCTGCTGGCGATCGTGGTGGTCGCGCTGGCACTGCTGGCCTGGCTGACGCTGGCCCCGCTGATCCGCTGGCGGTCCACCCACTACGTCATCACCACCCGCCGGGTGCTGATCCGGCGTGGCGTGTTCAAGCACGTGGGACGCGACATCACGCTCGGCCGGATCAGCGACGTGGCCTACGAGCAGAGCCTGTGGGACCGGATCTTCCGGTCCGGCACCCTGCACATCGAGTCGGCCGGTGAGAACGGCCAGGAGACGCTGGTCAACATCCCCCGGGCCAACGACGTGCAGCAGACCCTGAACCGGTTGATCGAGGCCGACTCCAACCGGCGCGAGTACCCGCGGCCGTCCGCGGGCTGACCGCTGCCGGGTTGGGCCAGTCGGTCGGGTTGGGCCAGTCGGTCGGGTTGGGCCAGTCGGGTTGGGCCAGCCGGGTTGGGCCAGTCGGGTTGGGTCAGTCGGGTTGGGCCAGTCGGGTTGGGTCAGTCGGGAACGGCCTGCGGGGCAGCAGGCTGCCCGGTGGTGGTTGCTCCAGCGGTGATCGGTCCGGCAGGCCCCGCAATCGCCTCGACTGGTCCGGCTGGTTCGATCTCCTCGGCTGCGGGCGGAGCGCCGCCGGACGAGTCGGCCACCTTCCCGTCGCCGCACGCAACGGCGGGCGCCGTGCTGGCCGGGCCGGTGCCGGTCAGCGTCGCGAGCATCTGCCGGACGTTGGCCAACTGCACGTTGATGCTGTCCCGGCGCTGGGTGGCGGCGCTGAGCTCGCGTTCGGAATCCGAGCGGATCCGGTCCGCCCGCGCGACCGCCTCGACGAGAAGCTGCTCGGCCTTCTGCTCGGCGTCGGCGATCAGGGCGGCGGCCTGGCGGGTCGCCTCGGCCGCGGTCTGCTCGGTCTCCGCCCGCAGCAGCTCGGCGTGTTCGCGGGTGATGCTCAGCTGCCGCTCGGCGATCGCGGTGCGCTGGGTCAGGTCGAGCTCGGCCTTGTTCCGGCGCTGCGCGAGGGCCTGCTCGAAGTCGTTGGCGGCCTGTGCCGCCTGGGCGCGCTGGCCCTCGTAGATCGCCTCGGCCTCGGCCCGGCGGGCGGTGGCGTGCCGGTTGGCCTCGTCGACGATCTGGTCGGCGCCACGCCTGGCCTCGTCCAGGATGCGGGCCGCGTCCCGGTCCGCGGCGATCCTGGCCTGCTCGGCGTACCGGTCAGCCTCGGCCATGGTGCGGGCGCTGGTGGCGTCCAGCTCGAGCAGCCGGCGGTTCACCTCGGCCGCCGCCGCGGCGCGCAGCTCGTCGGCCTCCTCGTTGGCCAGCGTCAGGATCTGCCCGATCCGCGCGCCGAGCTGGGTGTAGGTCGGTTCGTGCGGAGCCGCTCCGGCATTCTGCTGGGCAGCCGCCTGGGCGGCGGTCAGCTCCTCGATCCGGGTTGCCAGTTGCTCGGCCTGCTGTTCGGCAGCGTCCTTGGCAGCGGTCAGCTCAGCCAGCCGCCGGTCGACCTCGGCGGGTTCGTAGCCGCGCATTACCGTCCGGAAAGCCTCGTTGCTGTTCTGGATCATTGGCCGCTCTCATCATCTGCTCGAGTAGGAAGCTGCTCTCGGAATCCTCTGGGTCGTGGGCATCGTGGGCATCTGGGTCATGGGCATCTGGGAGATCGGGCACCGACGCGATCGTAGGCTGTTCGGGGAGCAGCCAACTCGGTGCGGGCGCGATGTCGGCCGGCCCCGCGTCGAACGCCACCGGCTCGACGGCTACCGGCTCGGCTGTCGGAACCAACTGGATGACCGCCGCCGGTTCGGCAGCCGCCGCCTGTTCCGCAACTGCCCCCAGCGGCCCGGGTAGTGACCCCGGCTCGGCGACTGCCACCAGCGCCGGGCTGTCCGGATCGGCCAGTGCCTCGATCACGCCGGACAGCTGGCCGAGTTCGGCGGCGATGGCATCCCGCCGCTCGGTGAGCTCAGCGACCTCGGCACGGGCCTCGGCCAGTACCTGCTGCGCCAGCACCCGCAGGTCCTCGGCCTCGGCGCGAGCGTCGTCGAGCAGCACGCTGGCTTCGGCCTTGGCGGCGCGGCGCAGCTCGTACATCTCGCGCTGTGACTGCCCCACCTGCTCAGCCACCTGCTCGCGAACCGCGCGGGCGCCGGCCTCGGCCTCGGCGAGCCGCCGCTCGGCGCGGTCGTGATGGCCGGCCGCCACCTGCGCGGCCTCGGCGATGACCGCCTTGGCCCGCTGCCGCGCGTGGACCAGCACCGCCTCCGATTCCGCGCTCGCCTCGGCGAGCCGGCGGTCGGCGGCGACCGCGGCGGCCTCGAGGTCGTGCTCCAGCTCGCTGCGCCGCTGCCGCAGCTTCTGCGACGCCGAGGCCAGCACATCGGTGACCCGCAGCCGCACCTGGCGCAGCACCGTGGCGGCCTCGGCAGCGGCCTGGCTGCGTATCCGGGCAGCCTCCAGGTGCGCCGCCTCCACCAGCCCGGTGACGACCTGTTGCGCCCAGGCGGTCTGGTCGGCAACGGCGGCCAGCTCGCGGGCGGCCTCGCCCCGAGCCGCGTCGAGCAGGCCGGTGGCCTCCTCGGCGGCCAGCTGCAGCCGGGTCCTGGTTTCGCGCTCGGCCTGGTCGAGGCGATCCTGGGCGGCGCCGAGCAGCAGCGCTGCCTGGTGCTGGGCCTGGTCGAGGACCGTCGCGGCATGCTGGTCGGCGGCGGTGCGGACCACCGCGGCCTCGGCCTGGGCGTCGGCCTGCAGCTCGCGCAGCTCGACCTCGTGTTCGTTCCAGGACCGGGTGAGATCGGCGGCCAGGCTGGCATGCCGCTGGTCGGCCTCCCGCTGGGCGCCGAGCAGGATCTGTTCGGCCTGGGCCCGGAACGCGGTAGCGGTCAACCTGGCCTGGGAGCGCTCCTGCTCGGCCTCGATCCGGGCTTCGGCCAGCATCAGCTCGGCTGCCTGCTCGGCGGCGGCGGCGACCAGCATCGCCTGGTTGGTGGCGTCGCGGATCAGGGACTGTGCCTCGTCGTGGGCCTCGGCCAACCGGGCCCGGGCAGAGGCCAGCTGATGCTGGGCGGCAGCCAGGGCCTGCTCGGTTGCCGCGTCCTCCTGCATGCCGCAGATAGTCGCAGAAGTTAGCGCGCTACACACCGTTCGCGGGGCAATGTCGGACCATCTATTCTGCCCTGCGCCGTTTGCTCACACCGAGTCAGCAAGGCCTGTCGCAGCGTCACCAATCCTGCCGCTAGCGACGGCCTCAGACCGTCAATTCGATGACCACCGCGATGGCGAGGGCGGCGAATACCCCGCTGGCGGCCCGGTCCAGCGTGGTGCGAATGCCCGGCCGCCGACCGAGCAGGTCGCGAGCGCCGCCGGCGGCTACCCCGATGATGGCGTCGACGATCCAGCCGATGGCCTGCATGATCAGTCCGAGAACGACGAACTGGACGATGATCGAACCGTTGTCGGCATCGACGAACTGCGGCAGGAAGGCCGTGAAGAACAGCGCCATCTTCGGATTGGCGAGGTTGGTCACGGTGCCCCGCCAGAACATCCGGTGGCCCTCGTCGCGCGCACCGTCCAACTCGTGCTGGCCGGCGCTGCGCCAGGTGTCCCAGGCCAGGTAGGCCAGGTAGCAGGCGCCCGCCACCCGCAGGGCGGTGGAGATCTCGGGCAGCTTGGTGACCAGGGCTCCGAGGCCGAAGGCGGTGGCCAGCACCCAGACCGTCACCCCGGCGCTCACGCCGGTCGCGGCCAGCAGGGCACCCCGCGGGCCGCGCGAGAGACCCGAAGCCATCACGAAGGCCATATCCGGGCCGGGTGCCACGCAGATGACGAGCACCGCGGCGAGGAAGGGACCGAGGACCGATGCGGTCAGCACATGCCCTCCCACGTCGTCCGAAATACCCGAATCACCTTAACAGCAGGCTATTGGCACGGCCTGTCGTCAGGGTGTCCAGCTGCTGCCGAAGGCGGCGTGCAGGGCGCGTACCACCTGGGGCAGGGTCGCCGAACTGGTGGTCACCGAGATCGCCTTGTCCGAGGCCGTCATGGAATAGGTGGGGGTGTCGGCCGCCAGCAGGGCCTGGATGAACTCGGACGTGGTGGTGGGGTCCGAGCGCATCCCCCTGCCCACCACCGACACCGAGCCGATCTTGTCGTCGTAGCTCAGCGAGCTGAAGTTCAGTGCCTGCTGCGCGCCCTGCAACGCCGCCGTCGCCCGGGGGCCGTCCTCCCCGGACACCGTCATCGTCACATCGACGGTGCCGGCCACCGGATCGGCCGGGCCGGCATACAGGTCCTCGACCGGCACCCCGACGTCGGTCACGGTGCGCACCAGCGCGGCGACGCTGTCCGGTCCGGTGTCGGCCACCGCATGCAGGACCACGCTGGCCCGGGAAGGGTTGTGCGCGATTCCCGAGATCACCCGGCTGAACGGTGATACCTCGCTGTGGTGCTCCCCGTCGCGCCGGGCGCTGATCCAGGTACCGGGTTCCTCCGACATCGAGGAACGGACGTGCAGGATCACCTGGCAGTTGCGTGCGTACTCGACGCACCGGTCCAACAACACCTTGCAGCCGTGCGCGGCCAGCTCGAGCATGTCGTCGTAGCAGAGCCAGTCGAGCTTCACCGCGTCGGGCACCAGGCGCGGATCGGCGGTGTAGACCCCTGCCACGTCGGTGTATATCTCGCACACCTCGGCTCCGAGCGCTCCGGCCAGCGCGACCGCGGTGGTGTCCGAGCCGCCCCTGCCGAGCGTCGTGACCTCGCCGGAGCGCTCCGAGACGCCCTGGAAGCCGGCGACCAGGGCGACCTTGCCGGCTGCCAGCGCCTGCCGTACCTCCTCCGGCTCGACCCTCAGGATCCGGGCGTAGCCATGCACGTCGTCGGTGACGATGCCGGCCCGGGCTCCGGTGAACGACTGGGCGGCGATGCCGGCGGCGTTGAGGCTGATGGCCAGCAGCGTCATCGAGGTGATCTCACCGGTGGCCAGCAGCAGGTCGTTCTCCCGCGGGTCGGGGGAGTTCGTCAGCTGCCGGCTGAGTTCGAGCAACTGGTCGGTGGTGTCTCCCATCGCCGAGACCACCACGACGACACGGTGTCCGGCCTCGGCCGCCGCAGCAACCCGGCGGGTCACCCGGGTGATGGCGTCGAGGTCGGCCAGCGACGAGCCACCGAACTTCTGGACGATCGTGGTCATCGGGGCCTCCCTTCCCGGTTGGCGGCCGAATGCGTGCTTCCTGCCCGCCGCTTACTTCCTGGTGACGGCGGCCGCACCGCGACACCACCTCTGGAGCACGGTCGTGTCGATGTCGGGCCACCGGAGCCCCAGTTCGTCGCAGCGCGCGAGGAAATTGCGACGGAAGGCCGGCGACGTCGAGGTGAAGAACTGGTCGGCCAGCGGCGCGAACTCGTCCTCGGGCTGTTCGGGCAATACGAGTGCGAGCTTGCGCACTGCCTCCGGAGCCGCCTCGTTACTCGCTTCCTCCTGCAGCAGCTGCCAGAACTCGGGGTACTTGACCTCGGTGAGTCCGGCTGTCGTGCTCAGCTGGTCGAGCACCTCGTCCAGCGGGAGATCGCGCATGCCCGCGACGTGGTAGCAGCTGCCGGACGGATTTGCCGGCGACGGCTCGGCAACCGCTCGCGCGATGAAGTCAGCCACTGCCTCGACCGGGCTGAAGTCGCTGACGGCCCCGGTGTGCACCCCGACCCCGAGCCGGCCGCAGCTCTCCAGGAGCATCTCGGTCAAGCTGCCGGTGTGGCTGACGATGCCGGTCCGGGTGTGCGGCATCACCTCGCCGAGCCGATAGATGTCGACCGGCAGTCCCTGCTCGCGAGCCGCCGTCAGCAGCCGCTCGGCGCACCACTTGCTCTGGCTGTAGCCGTCGCCCGGCAGGTTCTCCTCGACGAGGCAGGTGTCCTCGTCCACCGCCGTCGCGCGCGGCAGCACGCTGAGCGTGGACAGGTGATGGATGGCCTTCGGACGCCCGCGGCGGGCCAGCTCGATCAGGGTTCGCACGCTGGTCACGTTCGTCGCCCGCAGTTTCGGGTACGGCGTCACCAGGTTCACCTGAGCGCCCGAATGGACGATCGCGTCGACGCTGTCGGCCAGCTCGGCGAAGCGCTCGTCGGTCAGCCCCCACCGCGGCAGGGCCAGGTCGCCGACCTCGATCCGGACCCGGGGGTCGGAGAGCGCGTCCGCCAGCTGGTAGTAGTCCAGCCGCGAGCCCAGTAGATCCACGGCCGCCTGCCGATCCTCCGCGCGCACCAGGCAGCTGATGGTGGCCGAGGTGCGGCGCAGCAGCGCCTGCAGCAAGTAGCTGCCGATGAAGCCGGTAGCGCCGGTCAGCAGGATGGATCCCGGTGGGACGGCCGGTGCGGGTCGCTGTTGCGACCACGCGTCCAGCCACTGGTCGGCGAGTACCTGGTCAGCGGGGTCCGGCGCCTGCTCACCGTCGGACTCCAGCAGCGCTGTCAGGGCTGCCACCGTCGGGTTGTGGACGACGTCGCGCACCGTGATCGGTCGCCCGAACGCGCCGCGCAGGCTGAGGGCGAGTCGCTGGGCCGACAGCGAGGTGCCGCCGAGGTCGAAGAACGACGCGCCGGCATCGCGGCCGGTGCTGGGCAGCACCTCGGCCCACAGTTGCTCGACCCGGGCCTGTACCCCGGTCACCGCGGTCCGGCTCTCCTGCCCGGCTTCGGCCTGCCGGACAGCGGCAGCCAGGGCGCGCCGGTCGGCCTTGCCGTTCGGCGACAGCGGCAACCGGTCCAGCCGGACGAAGCGGTCGGGCACGAACTCCGGCGGCAACACCGCGCGGGCGGCGTCGAGCAGGTCCGCGGTCACCGGCCGGTCGCTGACCACTGCGGCGATCAGTTGGGCGCGGTCCAGCTCACCGTCGGCGAAGACCTTGACCTCGCGGATGCCCGGCAGCCGGATCAAGGCATCCTCGACCTCGGTCGGCTCGATCCGCACGCCCCGCAGCTTGATCTGGTCGTCGGCGCGACCGATGAAGTACAGCAGGCCGTCCTCGCGGAACTGTCCCAGGTCGCCGGTGCGGTACAGCCGCTCGCCGGCAACGTCGGAGAACGGGTTGTCGAGAAAGCTGCGCGCGGTTCTCTCCGGGTCGGCGAGGTAGCCGTAGCCCACGCAGTCGCCGCCGATCAGCAGCTCCCCGGTCCGGCCCGGGCCGAGCGGGTTCAGCTCCTCGTCCACCACCAGTACCGAGGTGTTGTCGATCGGCCGGCCGATCGGGATCTCGTGACCGTCGGGAGGAGGTTCGCCGAAGGTGTGGAAGACGCTGCCGATGGAGGCTTCGGTCGGGCCGTAGGTGTTGGTGAACTCGACGTGCGGCAGCACCTCGTGAAACCGGCGCACCGCCGCGACGTTGATCGCCTCGCCGCCGAGCAGCACCCGGCGCAGGCTGGCGGCCTGCCGGGTCAGCCCGGCGTCGGAGTGGAGCAGATCGGCCAGTACCGCGAAGATCGACGGCACGAAGTCGGTGATGGTGACGCCGTGCCGGCCGATCTGGTGCACGGTCTGTTCGAGGTCGAGCAGGCCTTCGCGCACCGGCATCACCACGGTGCCGCCCGAGGTCAGCGGCCAGAGCAGTTGCCACAGCGACGAGTCGAACACCGAGCGGCTGTTCTGCAGGGCGACGTGCCCGCCGCCGAACATCCGGGTCATGGTGGTGAAGCGGTTCAGCAGGCCGCGGTGGTGGTTGAGCGTGCACTTGGGCAGCCCGGTGGTACCGGAGGTGAAGAAGCCGTAGAAGATGTCAGGCCGTGCCGGACGCGCCACGTCGGGCCGCTCGGCCGCCCCGGTCAGCTTCGCGGCGTCGATCTCGATCCGGCGCCCGGCCGCACCGGCCGAGGCGGGCGTGCGTGGGCTGGCCACCAGCAGGTCGGTTCCCAGCGTTGCCAGCAACGCGGTGGTGCGATCGGTGGGCCAGCGGGAATCCATCGGCACGAACGGAATGCCGGCCTTCATCGCGGCCACGATGGTCAACGGCAGCTCCAGGCCGTCGGCCACCAGCAACGGCAGCAGCCGGCCCGGCTGCGCGCCCTGCTCCAGCAGCATCAAAGCAATCTCGTTCGCCAGCCGGTCCAATTGCGAATAGCTCAGTTGCTGCTCGCCGAAGATCAGGGCCGGCGCATCCGGGTGGAGCAGGATCTGCCGGTCGATCAGGTCCAGCGTGGTCTGCTCGTCCGGGTAGGGCCGGATCAGGCCGGTCAGGGCGTGGCGGGCAATCCTCACCGCGGGCTTCCCGTCGTGCTGAGGCTGAAGTCGCGCAGCCGGTGGTAGAAGGGCAGGTGGTACTCGAGGTAGCCGGCCAGCCGCTCGTCGTTGTCGGTGGTGACGGGGTAGCTGCGTTCGACGGGCTGGAACGTGGTGCTGGCTGCGGCGTCGGCATGCCAGCGATTGGTCGCAGACCATTCCGGGCGTTCGGCCGGAGTCCAGTTCAGGGTGTCCGGGCGCTCAGCCAGGCCAACCCGCCGGCAGTACTGCGAAACCACGCCGGCCGGGTCGCGCACCAGCAGGTCGGCGTCGACCACGACCGGTGCGGTACCGGTCTCGCGGTGCACCAGGTCGAAGATCTGGGCCAGGTGCTCGAAGCCGATCTCGTCGCAGGTCACGTTCGGGTTGAGGGCGAAGTGCGACTCGATCACCCGGCGCGGGTCGCGGATGATGAAGGTGTGCGTCATCTCCAGCAGTTCGGGGTGCCGGGCGAACAGGTCCGCATGCCGGAATTCGGTCGTCTCCTTGAAGAAGACCGGCTGAGGGCTGTTCCGCAGAAAGGCGATGACCTCGGCCGCGCCGTGCAGCGTGTGGCTGCCGACCTGGACCGGTAACCCGCTTTCGCAGGCATAGAAGGGTTCGTGGATCAGGCAGAACTCCTCACGTTCGGCCATCATCCGGAAGAACGCCGTCGACATCGACCGCGGCGCGCTCCACAGTCCCAGGGGCGCCGCGGTGGTTACCTCGGCCATCGTTTCTCCTCGTTATTGCGACCATTCGGTCGGTTCGCGGTCCCAGCGGTGGGCCCGCAAGGTAGTCCTCAGCTGATCGGACAGCGGCTGTCCGTCAGCGCTGGCGATGTTTCGACGCACGTGCTCCGGGCGCCGCATGCCCGGGATTACCGTTGCCACATCGGGATTGGCGAGGATGAAGCGCAACGCGAGGTCGGCCAGGTTGGTCTCGGGCGGCAGGTCGGCCGTGAGCGCCTCAACCTTGGCGACCGAGGACTCCAGGTTCTCGGGAACGAAGTACGAGGCCCGCCAGTCGTCGGCGCTGAAGGTGGTGTCGCGGGTGATCGCCCCGGTCAGCGTCCCTTCGTCGAAGGGAACCCGGGCGATCACCGCGACGTCGTGCGCGCGGCAGGCCGGGAAGAGACTGTCCTCCGGGGCCTGGTCGAAGATGTTGTAGATCACCTGGACGCTGTCGATCAGGCCGCTCTCGACCGCCCGTACCCCGTTCCACGGCTCCCACCGGTTGATGCTGATGCCGATTCCCTCGGCCAGGCCGCCGGATCTGATCCGAGCAACCGACTCGAGCCACTCATCGTCGTCGACCCAGGCGTCCTCCCAGACGTGGTACTGGAGCAGGTCCAGGCGGTCCACGCCGAGGTTGCTGATCGACTTGTCGATGTACTCGGCCACGTAGTCGTAGGGAAACACCTCCGACAGCAGCGAGGCGCGGTTTGACGGCCAGGCGCGGTCCTTCGGCGGCACCTTGGTCGCGGCGTAGAGCCGGCGGTCGGGGTTGTCCTTGAGCAGCCGCCCGAGGAGTTGTTCGCTGTGCCCGCGGCCATAGATCCAGGCGGTGTCGAAGAAGTTGCAACCGAGTTCGACGGCCAGCTGCAGGGCCTCCAGGCTCTGCTCGTCGTCGGCGCCCTGCCAGCCGCCGGGCCCGGCGCCCACGCCCCACATGCCGTAACCGACTTCGCTGACCGACCAGCCCAGTCGGCCGAAGGTGCGGTTGTCCATTGACTCAGCTCCCGTTCCATGCGCTGGTGGATACGGTCAGTGGGCCCGACGCCCAGTTGTAACCGGTACCGGCGAACCTGCGTTGGTGAACCACTGTCGCGGCGTGGTCGACGTCCTGGATGGACCGGCCGATCACCGCGCCCTTGTAGATCTCCAGCTCGATGACGGCGTTCACCAGGCGCGCCATCTCTTCCAGTCCGGCACGCGCCGCGCGGGCCGCCAGGGAATCCGTGGTCGACTCGTACACCGATACGCCGACCACCCGCGACAGCGTCCGGCGCAACTCGTCGGCGGCCCGGTCGGTGACCGTCTCGTAGGCCGTGCGGACCGCGGCGGACAGCAGTTGCATGCCGGGTGATTCGTAGACGCCCCGGCACTTGGTGCCGTTCACCCGGTTCTCGAAGACGTCGACCAGGCCGAGGCCGGATCGGCCGGCGAGCAGGTTGGCCTGCCGCAGCAGGTCGGCCGGCGGCAGCCGCTCGCCGTCCAACTCGACCGGCCGGCCGTTGGCGATGCCGATCGTCACGGTGACGACGGTGTCGGGTGCGTCCTCGGGGGCCACGCCCAACTGGCGTGCCAGCGAACGAGGGGTGGTGCGCAGGTCCTCGAGCAGGGCGTCCTCGTGCGAGACGCCGGCCAGGTTGCCCTCGATGGAGTGCTCGGCGGTGTTGCCGGGCATGGGCACCAGGCCGCGATGCTCGAGGTAGGCGGCCATCGCCGCTCGATCGGGCATCCTCGCCCGCATCTCGGAATCGTTCCACGGCGCGAATACCGGTACGCCGGGCAGATAACGCGCGCCATTACGCTCGAAACGCCGCTGGTCATTGCCGCCGCCCACGCAGCCGTGTGCCAGAACCTCACATTTCGAATCCTGGAATTCCTCGACCAGGCCGGCGACGATGACCTCGCGGGACAGGCTGGTGGTGTTCCAGTACCCGCCGTCGTAGTGGCCGTCGAACGCGATCAGGTCGAGGGCGGCCGAAGCCATCGCCGGCGCCAGATCCACCGTGTGCACCGGCATTCCGCTGGCTCGCACCGAGTCGACGAAGGAGTCGAATTCCTCAGGGGTGCACTGGCCGATGTAACCGGCCAGGCCCACCACGTCGTGCCCGTCCTCCAGCAGTCTCGAGCCGACGGCGAGGCAGGACAGGCCGCCCGACAAGGCGATGCCGATCCGCCGGCCGAACAGTTCGGAATTGTGCACGAGTCAGCCCCTCTCGGTGACCTCGTTGTGGCGTGAGTGTCTGCGCCGTCCCAAATCTGGCCTGTCGACGAAGGCGGAGACAAGCTATTTGTGGAGGCCTGGTGCGATTCGATCCGAAGGTAGTAGGTTTGACTGCAACGAAAGTGGTACGGCCTGCTTGGCGTAGACAACGCGAGATCGAATACGGACGGGAGGTTGTAGCCATGCAGGCCGACGCCCCTTCCACCGTGCTTTTGGGTCGGGATGCCGCAGGGCCGACTGGCGACACCGTGGGGCTGGTCCTCGTCGTCGACCACGGGTTATTCCTGGCGGGTCTGGCCGAACTGCTCAAGACGGTCGAGGGCTGCGCCGTGCTGGGCCAGGGGACCGACTGCGACGACGCGGTCGTGCTGGCGCGGGCTCACCGTCCGGACATCGTGATGCTCGATGCCACGGTCACCGGTCCCAGTGTGGGCACCACCATTAGCCGGATTCTGCGGGAAAGCCCGGAAAGTCGGGTGCTGGTGCTGGGCGCGGAGGACGACCCGGAGATGTTGCGCGAGGTCGTCGACGCCGGTGCGGCCGGCTTCCTGGCCACCAACGCCGGTCCCGCCGAACTGCTGGCGGCCATCACCTGCGCGCGGCGGGCGGTGGACGGCTTCGTGTTGGTAGCGTCCCGGGTGACGCTCAGTGCCGTGGT
>JAVEEO010000149.1 GCA_030840415.1 Pseudonocardiales bacterium
CCGACTCGGTGGCCAGCAGCCGCGCGACCGCCTCCGCGGCCAGCGCCGGATCGGCGACCAGCTCGATCCGCCAGACCGAGGCGTGCATCTGCTCGGCCAGCGTTCCGGGCCGGCAGTCCTCGACGTCGACGGCCCGCACGATGTCCAGGCCCTCGGGCAGCACCGCGTCCAGGGCGGCCCGGACCTGCTCGGGCTCGCAGCGGCGGGCCAGCGCGATCTCCAGGTACTCCGCCTCCGAGCCCACCCCGGTCGGGGAGGCACCGACATAGCTGATCCGGGGGTGCGGATGGAAGCCGGCCGAGTACGACATCGGCACCTCGGCCCGGCGCAGCGAGCGCTCGAAGGCCCGGGCGAAGTCCCGGTGTGAGCAGAACCGCAGCCGGCCGCGCTTGGCGTACTGCAGCCTGATCCGCTGCACCGGCGCGACGTGCGCCGGGCCTTCCGGTTGCCTGCGAGCCATCGAAGGCCTCAGCCCTGCCCGGCCGGGATCGGAGCAGCGGCGACCGGGACGGCCGCCGGCTGGTCGGCCGGGGACAGCAGGGGTGCCTTGGCGATCAGGGGCAGCAGGGTCTTGCCGGTCGGACCGATCTGGATGTCGGTGCCCATCGTCGGGCACACCCCACAGTCGAAGCAGGGCGTCCACCGGCAGTCGTCCTGCTCGTAGCCGGTCAGCGCGTCCTGCCAGTCGTCCCACAGCCATTGCTTGTCCAGGCCCGAGTCCAGGTGGTCCCAGGGCAGCACCTCGTCGGCGTCGCGTTCCCGGGTGGTGAAGAACCCGATCGACACCCCCAGTGGCGACAGCGCCTGCTCGGCGGCGGCGATCCACCGGGCGTAGGAGAAGTGCTCGCTCCAGCCGTCGAAGCGGGCGCCGTCCCGCCAGGCCTGCTCGATCACCGCGCCGACCCGGCGGTCACCGCGCGAGAGCAGTCCCTCGATCAGCGAGGGCTGACCGTCGTGGTAACGCATGCCGATGTTGCGGCCCAGCGACTTCTCCGAGTTGATCGCCGCGCGCAGCTTGCGCAGCCGGTCGTCGACCACCTCGGGCGCGGCCTGGGCGGCCCACTGGAACGGGGTGTGCGGCTTGGGCACGAAGCCACCGATCGAGACGGTCGCCTTGATGTCGCGCGAGCCGGTGGCCTGCCGGCCGGCCCGGATCACGTCCTGGGCCATGGTGGCGATCTCCAGGACGTCCTCGTCGGTCTCGGTCGGCAGTCCGCACATGAAGTAGAGCTTCACCTGGCGCCAGCCCTGGGAGTAGGCGGCGGTGACGGTGTTGATCAGGTCCTGGTGGCTGACCATCTTGTTGATCACCCTGCGCAGCCGCTCCGAGCCGCCCTCGGGGGCGAAGGTCAGCCCCGAGCGCCGGCCGTTGCGGGAGAACTCGTTGGCCAGGTCGATGTTGAAGGCGTCCACCCGGGTGGACGGCAGCGACAGCGATACCCGGGAGTCGGCGTAGCGGTCGGCCAACTGCTTGGCCAGCGGCCCGATCTCGGAGTGGTCGGCGCTGGACAGCGACAGCAGCCCGACCTCCTCGAAGCCGGTGGCGGCCAGGCCCGACTCGACCATCCGGCCGATCCCCTCGACCGAGCGCTCGCGCACCGGACGGGTGATCATGCCGGCCTGGCAGAACCGGCAGCCCCGGGTGCAGCCGCGGAAGATCTCCACCGACATCCGCTCGTGCACCGACTCGGCCATCGGCACCAGCGGCGTCTTGGGATAGGGCCAGGCGTCCAGGTCCATCACGGTGTGCTTGCGCACCCGCTCGGGCACCCGGTCCCGGTTGGGCCGCACCCAGGCCAGCTGGCCAGCCTCCGGGCCCTCGCTGTCGGCGGGGTGGTAGCCCACGTCGTAGAAGCGCGGCACGTACACCCCGCCGGTCTCGGCCAGCCGGGTGAGCAGCTCGTCCCGGCCGCCCGGCGAGCCCTCGGCCTTGAAGGCGGCGATCACGTCGGTGATGGCCCCGACGACCTGCTCGCCGTCGCCGAGCACCGCGGCGTCGATGAAGTCCGAGATCGGCTCGGGGTTGAAGGCGGCATGCCCGCCGGCCAGCACGATCGGATGGCTGTCGTCGCGGTCGACGGCGTGCAGCGGGATGCCGGCCAGGTCCAGCGCGGTCAGCATGTTGGTGTAGCCGAGCTCGGTGGAGAAGGAGACGCCGAGCACGTCGAAGGCACCGACCGGGCGGTGGCCGTCCACCGTGAACTGCGGCAACTCGTGCAGCTTCAGCAGTTTTTCCAAGTCCGGCCAGACGGCGTAGGTCCGCTCGGCGAGGGCGTCGGGACACTCGTTGAGCACCTCGTACAGGATCTGCACACCCTGGTTGGGCAGGCCGACCTCGTAGGCGTCGGGGTACATCAGCGCCCACCGGACGACCGCCGAGTCCCAGTCCTTGGTGCGGGCGTTGAGTTCGCCGCCGACGTACTGGATCGGCTTGCTGACCTGGGTCAGTAGCGGTTCGAGCCGGTCGAAGAGGGAGTCGGGGCTGGTGTTCACGGGTTTTCATGTTACGGGCCGGCCGGGGCCAGCGAACCCGACATACTGGTTGACATGCCCCCCGCCGCCCGGCCGCGACGCCGATTGCGCGCCGCCGGCGGTGCCCTGGCGCTGGCGGTGGTGATTGGCTGCGTGGCGGCCGGCAGCACCCGGACGGCGGGCGGTGACCGGACAGCCACCGGCGGCGTGGCGCTGGCAGCCGCCCGGTATCCGGTGGACCGGCCGGTGCTGGTCCGGCCCGGCCGGCCGCCGTTGCTCCGCCCGCCCCAGGCCGGCACGCCGCAGGCCGGCACGGCCGGCATCGCCGGCTGCCCGCTGTTCCCGCCGGACAACCCCTGGCGGCGGGTGATCTCCGGTGCCCCGCTCAACCCGCGCTCGGCCGCCTGGGTGGCCAACATCGGCGGCGGCCGCTTCCTGCACCCAGATTTTGGCTCGGACCCGTCCTACGGCATCCCGTACAGCGTGGTTCCGGCCGGCCAGCCAGGAGTGCCCATCCGGTTCACCGCCTACGGCGACGAGAGCGACCCGGGCCCGTACCCGATCCCGTCCGGCGCCCGGATCGAGGCGGGCGGCGACGCGCACGTGCTGGTCGCCTCCGGCGACTGCCATCTCTACGAGCTCTACGGCGCAGCCCGCGACGGCAGCGGCTGGACCGCGCAATCCGGCGCGGTCTTCGACCTGCGGTCCAACGCGCTGCGGCCGGCCGGCTGGACCTCCGCCGACGCGGCCGGACTGCCGATCCTGCCCGGCCTGGTCCGCCGGGACGAGGTGCTGGCCGGGCACATCGATCACGCCCTGCGATTCACCATCGCCACCACCCAACGCGGCTACCTCGCTCCGGCCACCCACCAGGCCGGCTCCACCACCGATCCGAACGTCGCCCCGATGGGTGCCCGGTTCCGGCTGAAGGCCTCCTTCGACCTCAGCCACTATTCCGGCGCGGCCCGGGTCATCCTGCAAGCCTTGAAGACCTACGGCATGTTCGTGGCCGACAACGGCTCGGACTGGTTCCTGTCCGGTGCCACCGACAGCGGCTGGAACGACGCCGACCTCGACCAGCTCAAGCGGGTGCCCGGCTCGGCCTTCGAGGCAGTCGACACCGGGACGGTCCAGCACTGACCGCTATTCGGTGGCCGGTTCGGCGCTGGCCGGTTGCCCGCTGGCCGGTTCGACGCTGACCGGTTACCCGCTGGCCGGTTGCCCGCTGGCCGGTTCGGCGCGGCGCGCCCGGTAGGCGGCCACGTTGGCGCGGTTGCCGCAGGTGGCGCCACAGAACCGGCGGGACCGGTTCTTCGACAGGTCGACGTAGACGTCCTCGCAGTCCTCGCCACCGCAGACCCGCAACCGCCCGAGCTCGTCGATCCGGATCACGTCGGCCATCGCCATGGCCGCCTCGACCGCCATCCGGTCCGCCAGCGGCGCGTCCTCGGCAGTGGCGTGCACGTGGTAGTCCCACCCGTCGTGCTTGACCAGCTGCGGCAGCGCATGGCGCTCGGCCAGCACCTGGTTGACGATGTCGACCACGGTGTCCTTGTCGGCCGACCAGAACCGCGCCAGGGTCGGCCGGAGTTCCCGCACGGCGGCCAGCTCCGGCGCGTCCCCCGTGCGCGGCCCGGTCCACTGCCAGGTGCGGACCAGCTCGTCCAATTCCTCGACGGTGGTGAGCTGGTCCTTGCCGTTGCGGCCGGTGTTCACCAGGCCGGCCGCGGCTGCCAGCGCCCGCTCGGTGTCATGAGCTAAAAGCATGTTGACTCCTTACGGCTACTCGACTAACGTCGGACGTAACGAGCATAGACCTTTTTGCTCATTACACGCTAGATCCGAGGCCCGCCCGCCTCGCGGTCGACAACGAACGGACCCGTGACATGCAGCTCGCCACCCGCCAGCCCAGCGGCCTGGGCACCGCACTGCTGTCCGCCGCCGCCTTCGGCACCTCAGGCGCCTTCGCCACTGCCCTGATCGGCGCCGGCTGGACGCCTGCCGCGGCGGTGACCGCGCGCCTGCTGGTGGCCGCGGGGGTACTGACCATTCCCGCCCTGATCATGCTGCGGGGCAGGTTCGGCGTGCTCGTGCAGGAGGGTCGCAGCATCGCCGGGTACGGCGTGATGGCCATCGCGGTCGCCCAGCTGTGCTACTTCAACGCCGTCGCCCGGCTGTCGGTCGGCGTCGCCCTGCTGCTGGAGTACCTCGGCATCCTGCTGGTCGTCGGCTGGCTGTGGCTGCGACACGGGCACCGGCCGCGGCGGCTGACGGTGGCCGGCGCGGTCGCGGCGATCCTCGGGCTGGCACTGGTGCTGGACGTGGCCGGCGGCCACCACCTCGACCCGAGCGGAGTGCTCTGGGGACTGGGCGCGGCGGTCGGGCTGGCGGTGTACTTCGTGGTCTCGGCACAGGCCGATTCCGCACTGCCGCCGATCACGATGGCCTGGGCAGGGATGGCGGTGGGCAGCCTCTGCCTGGTGGTGGTCGGGGTCCTCGGGGTGGTGCCGATCTCGGCCAGCACCGCCGATGTGCAGTTCCTGCACTACCGGACCAGCTGGCTGGTGCCGGTGCTCGGGATCTCGCTGGTAGCGGCGGTCTTCGCCTACGCCGCGGGGATCACCGCCGCCCGGACGCTGGGCGCGAAGCTCTCGGCCTTCGTCGGCCTGAGCGAGGTGCTGTTCGCGGTGCTGTTCGCCTGGTTGCTGCTCGGCCAACTGCCCAGCACGTCGCAGATCGTCGGCGGCGCGTTCATCGTCGGCGGGGTCGCCCTGGTGCAGTGGGACGAGTTGCGCGAGGCCGGGTCGGGCACGGCCGAATCGGCCACGAACGAGTCGGCCACGAACGGAGCGGGCACGAACGGGGCGGGCACGAACGGGGCGGGCGCGAACGGGTCGGGCCCAGATGGGTTGCCCACCGCGGTCCGCACGGCCGCAGGCGGGCAGACCGGTGCCGTCGCTGCCCTGGGCCGCCCGCTGGTCGCCGCCGAGCCGGACTGCGGCTAGGGCCCGACCCGGGGACCCCACCCGACCAAGGGCTCAGGCGGCCTTGGCCAGGCCCAGCGGCGTGAAGGTCCGACCTGGGAACAGGGTGCCCAGCTGCCCCACCCCGAGCCGCTTCTGGGCCAGCTCGCCGAGCACGTCGAAGGCGCCGTTGAGGGCCGGGACGTCGCCGGAGTCCAGGGTGTCGGCCGCCAGTTGCGTCCACTTGCCGTACACCGAGGCGCCGGCCAGGCCACCGCCGAGCAGCCACATCAGGCTGCCGTGGCCGTGGTCGGTGCCGCCGCTGGCGTTCATCTGCACCCGCCGGCCGAACTCGGTCATGACCACCACCGTCACCCGGCTGCGCCGCGCCGGACCCAGGTCGGTGAGGAAGGCCGCCAGTGACTTGGCCGCCGAGGTCAGGTTGCGGTCGAGCTGGTTGACCTCGTCGGTGTGGGTGTCCCAGCCGCCGACGTCGATGGTGGCGACCTGCATGCCGACCTCGGCGCGCAGCAGGGTGGCCAGGTCGGCCAGCGCGGTGGAGAAGTTGCCGCCCGGGTAGACCGCGCCGTTCTGCGCGCCGGCCTTGGCGCGGGCGGTCGCGGCGGTACCGAGCGCGGCCAGCGTGATCGGCACGTCCTCGCCGAGCGGGCCGGGCAGGCCCCGGTACAGGGTCCGGATCGCCGCCTCGCTCTGCGCGGCCACCCCGTCCCAGCCCGGGAAGCTGAAGTTCTTCAGCGAGCTCATCACCAGCTTGCTCTGGTTGCCGGTCAGCGCGGCCGGCAGCGCCGAACCCTGGGTGACCGCCCGGAAGGTGGTGCCCGGGCCCAACTGCTGCAGCGCCCGGTCCAGCCAGCCGGTGGTGGCGGTGTCCGAGCCGCGCTCCAGGCACTGCTGGGCCTGGAAGTGGCTGCGGGTGATGCCGTCGGCCGAGACGGCCGGCACGAACGCCAGCTCGCCGGAGTTCCAGAACGGCAGCAGCGGGCTGAGCGCGGAATTCAGCGCCCAGCCGGCGGTGCCCGACAGCGGCAGCAGGTTGGTGCTGGCCGGTACCAGCTTGGGCCGCAACGTGTTCAGGTAGTCCACTCCGAGCCCGGACGAGGCCGGTACCAGGATCCGCAGCCCGTCGGCCGCGCCGCGCAGGAAGATGGTGATCAGGGTGTTGCCGTTGGACAGCCCGGACGCGGCGTAGGCGGCCTTGGTGGTGACCAGCTGGCTGCCCAGTGCCGCGACGCCGACCATGCCGGCCCCGGCCAGGAAGCTGCGCCGGGTCCAGCCGCGCTCCCAGCCGGCGTCCTGGGCTGCCAGGTCGGCGCTGACCTGCTCGGCCTCGGCGACCAGCCGCAGCTCGGCGGGGTGGTGGGGCTGGCTCATGGCGTCCTCTTTAGGGGTGCGGTTACAGAAAGCGCGGAGTGCGGTTACAAAGTGCGGGGTGCGGTTACAGAAAGCGGGGTGCGGTTTTCCGGTGCGGTCAGCGCAATGCGTGCTGGGGTGCGTCGAGGATCAGCGGGATCAGGTGCGCCAGGTACCAGCGCAACCGGGAGTCGGCGAGCGGGGTGCTGGCGGGCTCGCCCAGGAAGGTCTGCAGCGCGGCCGCGTGCGCGGCCGGGAACCGGCTGCCGGTCAGCCGCCCGCACAGCTGGGTGATCGCCTCGCCGCTGGTCCGGGGCTTGGCCGCGCCGTACAGCGATTCCGGGGTGATGTCGGCGAACCCCTCGTACCAGTTCTGCGCCAGGCCGCGGTGGTAGGACCACAGGTTGAGCAGCGAGCCGGACGAGCGCCAGGCGCTGGCCACCGCCGGGTAGCCGTTGGGTGCCGACCAGTCCAGTGGCACCTGCCCGACCGACGAGCTCATCCAGTGCAGGCTCTGCAGCGACTTGGCCACCTCGCCGGGACCGACGCCCAGCGTCCGGACGGTTGCGATCAGATTCTCGGCCGGCCGGCGCACCTTCGCCCCACGGCTGGCCCAGAACTCGGTGGAGCGCAGGATCGCCGCCAGCATCGGCACGATCTGGGTGCCGGTGCGCAGGTAGATCCGGGCGAGCTCGGCGACCAGGGTGGGTGAGGGGTTGTCCGAGACGTAGTGCACGCACAGCTTGTAGGCCAGCCGCTGGGCGGTGGCCGGGTGGTAGGCCAGGTAGCGCAGGTAGGCCTCGCCGGCCGCCTCGCCGCCGGCCGCCGAGTCGTTGGGATGGCTGAAGCCCATCACCTTGATCGGGCCGACCCAGTGCTTCTCGGGCTTGTAGAGGTAGTTGTAGTCGGCGTCCAGGCTGCGGCCGGTGAGGATCCGGGCCGAGTTCTGCACGTCCACCTCGGTGTAGCCGCCGCCGACGCCGAGGGTGTGCAGCTCGAGCAGTTCGCGGCCGTAGTTCTCGTTGATCGCGCTCTTGGACGACGAGGCCAGGCTCAGGTACTGCAGCATCGCCGGGTTGCGGGCCGAGGCCAGCAGCATGCTGGCGTACGAGCCCAGCGCGTACTTGCGGATCACGTCGCGGTCCATGGTGTGCCGGGTGGTCCAGACGCCGTCGCTGTGATTGGCGACGTTGAGGTGGTTGGCGAAGAAGTCGACCACCGACTCGTACACCTGGCCGTGGCTCCAGGCCTGCAGGCCGAGGGTCACCCGGGTCAGCTGGTCCATCGCCTCCCAGCCGTACTCGTTGCCGTTGGCCTTGAGCCAGGCCCGGACCTCGGGCGGGCTCTTGGACAGCAGCGGCCCCTGGGCGGCGATCGTGGCGTTGCCGGCGTAGCCCGCGCCGGGCCCGCGGCTGAAGCTGACCTGGTTCTGCCACCAGCCGTCCAGGCCGTAGTGG
>JAVEEO010000150.1 GCA_030840415.1 Pseudonocardiales bacterium
GCAGCCTGCGGCCTCGCGACGTGCTCCGGGTGCTGCGGCAGGCCTGGGTCGGTTACCTGTCCCTGGCCGTCGTGGCCGCCGCCTTCCTCGCCTACTACCTGACCGGCTCGTTCGTCCGCAAGCAGCCCGGCTACACCACCGGCGAGGTGGTGCACTACCTGTGGATAGCGTGGAGCCACTCGCTGGTGCCGGGGCTGTTCGGCGGCCCGCTCAACAGCAACCCGCTCGGTCCGGAGTCCACCGCCGGCACCCCGCTGTGGTGGCTGGTGGTCACCGAGGTGGCGTTGGGCCTGATCGCGCTGCTGGGGCTGCGCCGGCTGGGCTGGCGGTCGCTGCGCGGCTGGCTGATCCTGCTGCCGATCTTCCTGGTCGCGCAGTACTCGATCGCGACCGCCCGGCTGGCCTCGCACGGGCCGCGGATCGGCAACGAGTTCCGCTACATCTCCGACATGCTGCCGCTGGCGGTGCTGGCGCTGGCAGTCGTGCTGCTGCGGCCCGGTCCCGATCCGGCACGCCCCAGTGGTGCCGAGGCCCCGCCGCTGCACGCCGCGCCGGACACCTTCGCCGGCCCGGCCACCTGGCGGGGCATGAACCGCCGGCACCTGCTGCTCGGCGGGGTGGTGCTGCTGGTGACCTGGACGGTGTTCCTCACCTCGGCGGTGCCGATCTCGCGCCGCTGGCAGACCGCGCCGGGACGCGACTACGTGGCCAACCTGCAGGCCGGCATCAAGGCGGCGGACGCCAAGGGGCCGTGGAGCCTCTACACCACGATGGCGCCGAGCACCGTGTCGCTGACCACCTACGGCCGCTACAGCAGCACGCCGTTCCTGGCCCGGCTGGTGAGCGGGCACGAGATCAGCACCGACGACCTGCGCCGGCCGATGTACGTCGTGCGGCCCACCGGCGAGCTGGTGCCGGCCCGGTTCGACATCCGCAGCCGGCCGGCGCTGCGGTGCAGCACCGCTGACCACCAGCAGGTGCTGGCGCCGTTGAAGCCGGTGCTGGACAAGGGCTTCTGGACGGTGGTGCTGCGCTACACGGTGGCCCGGCCGTCCCTGCTGCGGTTCGCGGTGTTCGACGGCTCGCGCTACGTCGAGGCGACCGGGGCGTTCCGCGGCTTTCCGGTCAAGGGCACGGGTGAGTTGACGTTCATGACCCGCAGCACCGCCATCGAGCAGTTCCGGCTGGACGCCCAGCACGCCGGCATCTGCCTCACCGACGTCCGGATCGGCCACCCGCTACCGGCCGGCTGAGATCCAGCGCCCGTCGGGGTGAGCACAGACGCGGCTTTGCGAGTTGGCTGCGGGAGCATTCCGGGCGTCCGGGAATGGGATCGCATATACCCATCCCGCCGAGTCGGTGCGACGATAGCTTCTGCGGTTGCATCGATTGGTCGACGCGGGGGGTCACCAATGGCGCGGGGCCCCGTATGTCGTCCGGAAGGGTCCGCTTTTCGAGGACCTCCGCCAGCACTCTGCACCCACCAGGTGCTGCTGGCACCCCCAGCATCCCGTCAGTGCGGCTGCGCTCCGGCCCGAGCCGCAAACAGGGGGGAATGGCAATGCCGACGATGGCTGAACTGCAGGACCGAAGCCGCGCTCTGTTCACCGAACTGTTGATCGACCATTTCCCCGACGCGGGGGCTACCGGAGCGGCGCCGTCCAGACAGGCGCTCGCGAGTACCCGAACCGGTGGGCCGCGGCCGTTCTCCTGGTTCAATCCGGACGACGCCCGGGCAGCCACGATCTTCGCGGCGGAACTCGCCATTTCCGCCGCCGCTGCCGAGGACGTGACCGACGGTCTGGCTGCCGCGCTCGACCTCGCCGACGCGCGCCGGTTCGAGGAGTCGCCGGCACTCGTGCGCAGTGGCCTGTCGATGTTCGTAACGCATAGCCGGTCGGGTCGCCAACTGGTCAAGCCGCGCACCGTGGCGGCGCGACCGCAAGCCTTCCTGCGGTCCACGACCGGAACATCCGGCGCTGAGCCCGCCGGCGGACCGGTAGCCGGCCTGACGCTGCAGGCGCCCGCGGAGGCCGCGCTCGATTACTGGCGGGAGGATGCGCTGGCCAACGAACATCACGAACACTGGCATGAGGTGTACCCCTACGCCGGGTTGTTCCCGACCGACTGGGCGGAATGGGCCGCCTCGACCGACCGCGGCAACCTGGCCGCCCTGTTCGAGCAACTCGATCCGCAGCCGGCGCTGCCCTGGCCCGAGTTCCTGCGGCAGAACACCCCGGCGGTCATCAGGGACCGCTTCCTGAACCTCGCCAGGGCGCTACCGGACTTCGGCGCCTTCGTCCGGGCGTTGCCCGCACCCGCGTACCGGGCGCTGTTCCGGCTCAACGACCGGCAGGGCGAACTGTTCGTCTACATGCATCGCCAGATGCTCGCCCGCTACGACGCCGAGCGCCGGGCCCTGGGCCTGCCGGAGGTGACGGCCTTCGCGCCGCCGTACACCGCCGCACCGCCGGACGGCTACGACCCGGCGCCGCTGCCGTACCTGCCCCGGCCGGCCGGAGTGCCGCTGGCGCCGGCGTCGGCGGCCTCGCTCGTCCGGATGTTCGACGAGATCGATGCCGGCGCTCGCAGCGGCGCGGTGCTCGGCTCGTCGGCAGCTGACGTCCCGCTCGACCGGACGATCATCGGCGAGGTGATCGAAGCCGCCGAAGCCCGTCTGCGCACGCCGTTGCGGGCCGGCAAGTACCCCGGCCTGCACAACATCGGCCATGGCCGGATCTCGGGGATCTCGGTGCCGCCGCCCGGCTCGACCGAGCAGGCGGTGATGAACGACCCGGCCGTCGCGATCCGCGATCCGATCTTCTGGCGCTGGCACAAGGGCATCGACGATCTCGCCGCCGTCTGGCAGGACGCCCAGCCACCCTACGACCTTGCCGACGTGCCGCCGGTGATCGTCCGGGACGCGCTGGACGGGGATCCCGCCGCGGCATGGGCGAGTCCGGACATCTACCTGGTCAGCCGCTCGTCGTTCGACGACGACGATGCTGCCGCCGCTGCGATCGAGGCCGCGCTCGGCGGGGCGGCCCTCGACCAGCGGGTGGCCGACGGGCCGGTTCCCGGTCTGGCCGGATACCGCCTCGGCGGCGAGCTGGTCACCCGGTTCGGCAGCAGCACCCTCGGCACCGGCACCGTCGAGTTCCTCACCCACGATCCGTTCGGCTACGCCGTTCGGATCCGCAACACGGCGGCCTCGCCGACCGCCGTCACCGTCCGGGTGTTCATCGCACCGGAAGAAAGCGTGGAGACGCGCTCGGCGTGGATCGAACTCGACAAGGTTCTTTACGAGGTCCCGGCCGGATCGACCGGGGTTCTCTACCGGCCCGACACCGAGTTCTCGGTGATCAAACGGCCGGCCGAGGTCGACCCGAGTGCCGTGATCGAAGGCGGCACCGACCCCGATGACCAGCACTACTGCGTGTGCGGATGGCCGTGGACGTTGGTCATACCGCGCGGGACGCCGAACGGATCGGCCTACCGGCTGATCGTGGTCTGTACCGATGCCACCATCGACCAGGTTCCTACCGCCGAGCACTGCGGATCGATGAGCTACTGCGGTGCGGTGGACGGATACCCGGACACCCGCGACATGGGGTACCCGTTCTCGCGCCCGATCCCCGGCGGCGTCGCTGCCCTGCTCGGGCAGCCGAACATCGGTGGCCGAACGCTGACCATCAAGCACCAGTGACGCAATCCCGACCTCAGCTGACCCACCTCAGCTGACCGCCCAGTAGTTGGTGGAGCCGTGGGTGGACTCGACCCATTCCTGCCCGCACAGGATCGACACCGCGCGGCCGGTGTTCGGGTCCTCGGTGCGCACCACCTTGGTGCAGCGTCGGATGAACAGTTGGTCGGCCGGCCACTCGGTCAGCTGGCCGTTGAGTTCGAGCTTGAGCGCGCCGCGGCGCACCCGGTAGGCCGACAGCGGCACGGCGTTGCCGAGCGGATGCAACCCGGGACGGGGCTGCCAGTGACCGGCCGGGCAGTACCGGACCGCGCCATAGGAGGGGAGGGGAGAGCTGTGCATCAAGGACCTCGTGGGGGTTGCAGGCGACGGAGGTCGAACATACGTTCGATAACAATTGGCGGGACGGCGACTTGACCAGAGCCACCTGCCCTCGGTTGCCCGGCGGATCATGGGGTGGACCTGTTCACCGGGCGCCGAGGACGGGGTGCAGTGATTCGCGCCAGCGATGGCCGCCGGCACAGGTGATGCAGCCGGGGTTGGGACCGGCGACCTCGCGCGGGTCGATCTGGGTGCCCGGCCGGCCGAGATCGCCGATCACGTCGACGTCCAGCCACTGGGCCGGCGGACGGGCTCCGGACAGCCAGGCGGCCAGCTCCGTCAGTGCGGCATTGACGGCCAGGCCGTTGAGATAGACCACCGACGGGTTCGCGGTGCCGGTCCCGTACCCGTGCAGCCGGTCCAGCTGCTGCTGGTCGGGCGGCTTGGCCCAGCGGGCGATCTCGGCCGCGTCCAGCTCGCCCAGGCAGGTCAGGCACGGCCCGTGCGGCGCGGTGAGGATGACCCGGCCGCCCAGCGCGAAGGGTTCGACCGTCTCGTCGACCCCGGTCGCGATGTCCAGGTAGGGCGTCCGGGTCCGGGTGGCGATCTGGTTGATCCGGTTGCGCGGGCCGTCGTTGTCGACGCAGCCGATGATCAGGTCGACGTCCTCCAGCTCGGGATGCTCGGCCGCCACGGTGACCGCGCCGGCGGTCGCGACGTTGATCAGCGGGTCGATGGCCCGCATCCGCTTGCGGGTCACCGCGGTCTTGGGCTGGCCGACGTCGGCGTAGCCGGCGGTCACCATCCGGTTGAGGTTGGAGATCTCGACCAGGTCGTCGTCCATCAGCAGCACGTTGCGAAAGCCCAGGCAGGCCAGCCCCTGCGCGAGCTGGGAGCCGGTGCCACCGACCCCCACCACCGCGACCCGCATGGTCGCGATCGCGGCCTGGGCCCGGGTGCCGAGCAGCGGCAACTGCCGGGCCAGCCGCTCCTCGGCCGCCGGCCGGGCGTTCAGCACCCGGAACTGGTCCCCGAGCACCGTGACCGTGGTGAACTGGCCGCGCTCGACCCGGCCGTGCCGGTTCACCCGCCACCACTCGGCGTGCAGCGCGCCGTCGGCCCAGACCGCCGCCCCGTACGGCGTGCCGCCGAGCAGCTCCAGGCAGTACACGACCGTCGGCGCCAGCGCGTCCTCGTCGGTGGCCGAGAACGCCGGCGGCCCGTGGTGGTGGTTGTGGAACTCCACGATGCCGTAGCCAGTGGTCAGGGCATGGTTGTGGATGGAGTCCAGCGCCCGGTCGCTGAGGTACCAGCCGTCGACGCCGCGGGTGGTGTCGAGCTCGTCGACCAGCACGGTCTCGACGACCTCGAGCACCGGGCCGGTGCCGGCGTTGCTGATGGTGCGGGTGTAGGCGAAGGCGAACCGCTCGCCACTGGAAGCGCTGCTGGAGGCGTCACTGGAGGCGCCACTGCCACCGGGCTGGCCCAGGTGCCGCTCGATGCCCTTCCAGTGCTCGGGGTCGGTGAACTTCAAGGTGCTCATCGCAGTCCTCAGCTCGCTTCGTCGAACCGGGTGAGCGCCCCGGCGAGGTAGTCGGCCAGGTTGCTGCCCGCTTCAGGGTCGGCCTGCGGCCGCCAGTCGGCGGGGTTGACGTGGTAGGACAGCTGGAGCCAGGGCCGGCCGGCATGGATCCGGATGCCCTGACTGCCGCCGGGCACCGAGCCGTCGGCCAGGGTGAGGTCGGGCCGGACGCAGACGTTGTCCGGCTGGCCGGCGGGGTAGTTCAGCGGGACGGCGATCAGCACCTCGGTGCGCCGCTGCGACCACCCCGGCGGCAGCCGGTGGTCGGCCAGCGTGACGGTCAGGGTCTCGGCGTCGACTCCCGCGCCCGGAAATGCCCGGCGCAGCACCGGCGCCTCGCGGGCCAGCCGCTGCCGCAGGTCGGCCAGCACCGTCGCGACGATCTCAGCCACGCTTGAACCGGGGACGCCGCTTGAAGTGGGCTCCGGAACCGAGACTGACCGTCTCGGCCGCGGTGACGGTGATCCGGGACCCGTCGTGCAGGACCTGGATCAGCCCCTGCTGGGGGTAGATGCCGGCCTCGAACATGATCTGGGCACCGGTGATGGTGGGCAGGTCGTACTCGTAGGTGGTGCCGTCGACGTCGTAGCCGAACGCCGCGTGCAGGCGGTAGTGGTCGTCATCGGCCAGCACGCTGCCGGTCAGATCGGTGTCGAAGATCGAGTGAGCCATCGGTTGTCCTCCTACTGGGTGCCCGATCTCGGGCTCTCATCAGCAGGTCGAACGGTTCAGCCGATCTGCAACCGGCGTGTCTCCATTAATTTGTCAGCGCGTCGTGGTATGCGCGTAGGTCAGCGAGACGGTGTCCGGCGCGGTGGCCTGCAGCCGGCGGGCGATGCCCTCCTCGTAGGTGGTGACCAGGATCTGGCCGACCGCACCGGTCTCGGCGGCCCGCACCAGCGTCTGGGCGACCGCCGCGCGCCGGGCCGGGTCCAGGTGCTCCAGGGGCTCGTCGAACCAGATCGTCGAGGCCCGAGTGGCCGAGGCGGCGAGCAGCAGCCGGGTCACCAGCACCGCGGTGGCCCGCTCGGCACCGCTGAGGTCCTCCAGCAGCAGGTCCACGCCGCCCTCGCTGAAGCTCAGCTGGCCGGAGGGGTCGAAACGCAGCCCCTCGGAGCCGAACAGCAGCTTCCAGCGATGGCTGATCTCGGTCGCCAGCGGGTTGATCCGCTGGGTCAGGTAGCGATCGGCCAGCGCCGTCATGGAAGTCTCGGCGACCTCCAGCACCAGGTCCTCGCGGGTGGCCGCCAGCAGGACGGTCTGGTCGGCGGCGGCCGAGTCCAGGTCGGCCAGCCGCTGCCGGGCCGCTGCCAGCTGCGCGGTGATCGCCCCGTGCCGTTCGGCGAGTTCGACGAAGCGCCGCCGGGCCTCGGCCAGCGCCGCGACGGCCGCCGGTCCCGGGTCGGGCTCGTCGGGCTCGACCGGCGGGCGCAGCCTGCCGATGGCGGTGCTGAACCGGGAGATCGCGGCGAGCCGGGCCCGCAGCCGGCGGGCCTCCTCCCGGTGCTGCTGGAGGTCGGTGCCGGTGTCCTCGCCGACCCGGCCGTGCACGGTGAGGGCGGCCTCTCGCTCGTGCTCGCTCAGCGGGCGCAGGCAGGTCGGGCACTGCCCGGACGCGGCCGCCAGCAACTGCGCGGCGGTCGCCGACCGGGCGCCCCGGACCTCGGCCGCCGAGGTCTCGGCGGCGTTGTCGGCGAGCGCCGCCGACACCTCCTGCTGGCTCTCGTCGATCGCGGTGATCAGGTCACGCTCGCCCACCGACACCACCCCGGCCATCTGGGTGGCCAGCGCGGTCGCCTTCGCGTCGAAGGCGGTGGCCTCGGCCTGGTAGTGCTCCCAGCGGGTGGCCAGCCGGGCGGCCGGTTCCAGGCCGGCGGTCTCGGCGGCCAGCCGCTGCCGCTGCTCGGCGATCGCCTCCAGTTGCTCGACCAGTTCGGCCACCGCTCGGCCGGCCGCCGGCCGGGCCTCGTCGGTGGCGTCGACGTCGGCACGCAGCGACTTGATCCGGGTGGCCAGTCGCTGCCGCTGCTCGGCCAGCTCGGCCGCCGAGTCCAGCAGCGTCTGGACGCCGAACACCTGCGCGAGGTGGTCCCGGACCGGGAAGCCGGTGGTCCGGCTGCCCGGCGGCGGGCCGAACACCACCGCGTCCAGCACGCTGGCATCGGCCGACCAGGCGGAGCTCAGCAGCGCCTGGAAGCCGGGCTCGTCGAAGGTCTCGCCGTCGACCAGGGCCGAGAAGGTGCCGGTGCCGGTACGGCCCAGCGACCGCCTCAGCCGCACGTCCGGGTGGCCGGGCAGGTCGAGGGCGAGTTCCACCGTCGCCGAGTCCCGGCCACTGCGGATCGCCCGGGCTGCCGTCCGGCCGTCCGGAATGCCCAGCAGGCACCAGCGGACCGCCTCGACCAGTGAGGTCTTGCCGACCCCGTTCGGTGCGACGAAGAACGTCACCGGGCGGGTCAACCAGAGGTCGAGATCCTCATAGGCCCGCCAGTGCCGGATCCGGATGTGGCGGATCACGACGCGATCGCCTCGGCCAGTGCCGACAACCGCCCGAGCAGCGCGTCCCCGGCGAGCCGGCCGGCCTGCACGTCGGCCAGCACCTGCCCGATGTCGGCCGGGTCGAGTGCCCGCAACGCCGTGACCGCCTCGCGCCGGTGCGGCAGCCGGGGCCGTTTGCGGCGCGCGGCTGCTAGCGTGTTGGTGGCCACCGCGACGGCGTCGGCGGCCACGTCCCCGAGCTCGATCAGCTCCGGGAACGCCACCACCCGCTCCCAGCGCGGAAGCCGGGCCTCGAAGTACCGTCCCAGGCTGACCTCGAGCCGGTCGGCGGGGGTGGAGACGCCTGGCTCCAGCCAGCCGCGGGCCGGGTCGACGGAGGCGTTGGCGTCCGCCGCGGTCAGCATCACCGCCTCGCGGGCGTCGGCGGTGCTCAGGCAGACCGCGGAGATCTCGGGATAGCGCCGCAGGAACTCCGCGACCGGGGCCGGCTCACCGGTCGGCGTTGCCGTCGTGAACAGCGCCACGCTGCTGCCGAGCGCGCTGCACTGGGCCACCGGGACCAGCCCGGTCGGCG
>JAVEEO010000091.1 GCA_030840415.1 Pseudonocardiales bacterium
CGCCAGGGTCGCGCCGGTGACGGCCCACCAGAACAGCTCCCACACCGACACGTCGAAGGAGGTCGAGGTCTTCTGCAGCAGCACGTCGCCGGTCGCGATCGGATAGGCACGCTGCATCCACAGCAGCCGGTTGACCACGCTGCGGTGCTCGACCAGCACTCCTTTGGGGGCGCCGGTCGAACCCGAGGTGTAGATCAGGTAGGCCAGGTCGCCGGCTGCGCTGGACGGCTCGACCGGGCCGGACTTGGCGGCGTAACTGGCCGGCTCGTCCAGGGCCAGCACCGGCGTGCTGCCGGCCAGGCCGGCGAATCGGGCCTGCGCCAGTACCAGCCGGGCACCGCTGTCGGTGAGCAGGTAGTCGATCCGGGCCGGTGGGTAGGACGGATCCACCGGCAGGTAACACCCACCGGCCTTGAGCACCGCCAGGATGCCCACCATCAGTTCCGACGACCGTTCAGCCAGCAGCGCGACCACCACGTCCGGACCGACCCCGTACTCGCGCAGGGTGTGCGCGAGCTGGTTGGACCGGGCGTCGAGGTCTGCGTAGCTCAGAGTGCCGGCACCGCTGACCAGCGCCGGCGCGTCCGGGGTGGCAGCAGCCTGCCGGGCGAACAGGCCGTGCACGGTGGTCCCGGAACCGAAGGCGTACTCGGTGGCGTTGGCGGCGGCGACGACTGCCGTGTCCTCGGCCGTGCACAGCTCCAGCTCGGCCACCGGCCGGTCAGGCTCGGCGGTGGCGGCATCGAGCAGGGTCAGGTACTGCCGGGCCAACGCTCTGATGCTGGTTTCGGCATAGCGGGACGCGTCATAGCCGACCGTCAGCACCAGCCCGCCGTCCTCGCGGGCGGTGCCGAACCAGACTCCGGCTCCGAGGGGTGGCTCGACAGCCAACCCGGCCACCACGTCCGCCGGGCCGGACGAGGCACCCCGAACTGACGCTTCCTGGGACGGGGCAATCTGGGACGGGGCAATCTGGGACGGGGCATTCTGGGACGAGGTGGTTACCCGGCCGAGCAGCACCCGCAGGCTGCCGGCCGGATCGACCAGCAGCACCCGGCCGCCCGGCAACCCCAGGAACACCTCATCGGATCGGGTGTAACGGCCGAGCAGCGCCACCGCGGCGGCGGCCAGCACGACCTGCAGCAGCTCGTCCTGGCCGCGGCTGATCCGCTCCAGCCGGGTGCCGAGTTCGGTCGGCACCCGGATCGGGTCCAGCACCGCGGCAGCGGCGGGCTCGTTCCCGGGTGCGAAGTCAGCGGGAAAGCTGGTCGTCGGCACGGCGAGCGGGGAAAGCGACATGACAGTAGTCCTATGCGATTGGTGGTGGTCAGAGATCGAAGTCGAAGGCGGTGGTCCGGGCCGGAGTGCCGAATGCGGCGAGCGGTGTGGCCGGATCGGCGACGACGGTGTCGAGGATGCGCAGCAGGGTCTCGCGCCACTGCTCGACCTCCGAGCGGCGCAGCACGCTGCTGTGCTGCCAGCTCACCCGCAGTGTCTCGCCGGTTTCGTAGATCTGCAGGTTGAGGTCGAACGCGCTCTGGCCGGTCGGTGCCAGGCGCACGTGCACGGCATGGCCGGCGAAGTCGACCTGCAGGTAACGGCTGCTGTGCAGCGCGATCAGCGCGTCGAACAGCGGCGTGCGGCGGTAGTCGCGATCCGGCGCCACCATCGCCACCAGCTCGCCGAAGGGAAAGTCCTGATGCGCGAAGGCTTCCTCGGCGACGCCGGCGACCTGGCGCAGGTACCGGGAGAAGGGCAGGTCCGGACCGACGGTGCTGCGTAGGCACACCGTGTTGGCGAGCATGCCCACCGTCCGGTGCAGGCCCGGTGCGGTCCGGCCCGATGCCGGCGTGCCCAGTACCACGTCCGGGGACCCGGTCAGCCCGGCCAGCACGATGCCGTACGCGGCGGCGAGCACCGCGAACAGCGTCACGTCCTGGTCGCGGGCCAGCGCACGCAGCGCCGCCGTCCGGGCCGGCCCGAGATCGAAGTCGAGTACGTCGCCGTCCAGGACCCGCAATGCCGGGCGGGCGATCGGCAGCGGCAGGTCAGCGCGCACCGGCACGTCGGCGAACACCCGCTGCCAGTGACCGCGCTGCCGCTCGGCCCGGGCAGTACCCGCGGGACCGGCCAGCCAGGTCGCGTAGTCGCGATAGCGGACCGCGGGCTCGGCGACCGGTTGTCCGGCATAGAGCGCGGCAAGGTCGGTGAGCAGGATCTGCAGCGAAAAACCGTCGGCGATCAGGTGATGCAGCTCCCAGCGCAGCTCGAGGTGCTGCCCGGTGTGACGCAGCTCGGCCCGCCACAACGGTGCCCGATCGATGGCGAAGGCTCGGACGGCCGGGGGCTGGCCGGCATCGACCACTCGCAGCGGTAGGGCGATCGTGGCCTCGATCCGCTGCCGCGGCCGGCCGCCGTCCAGCACGAAGCAGGTCCGCAACGCCTCGTGGCGCTCGGTGAGCCGGTCCAGCGCCGCCGCGAGCCGGTCCACCTCGGTATCGGCGGGCAGTTGCAGCACAACCGGCAGGTTGTACTGCACCGCCGCCGGATCCTTGAGCTGCTCGAAATACAGCTGACTCTGCTGGGGCGTGAGCGGGTAACTGTCGGCCTGCGCTGCCGATCCGATGGCGGGGGCGGTCACCGGCTCGGCCTGGCTCACCAGCTCGGCGAGCCGGCCCAGTGAACCGCTGCGCAGCACCGCGCTCACCGGTAGCTGCCGGCCCAGCCGCTCGGCCACCGCGCCGGCCAGCAGGGTCGCGGTCAGCGAGTCCGAGCCGAGGTTCCGCAGGTCGTGTTGCAGGCCGATGCCCACCATTCCCAGTGCGTTCTCGGCCAGCTCGAGGAGCACCCGCTCGGTCTCGGTGCGCGGCGCGATCGGATCGACACCGGCGAGCAGTTGCGAGCCGCCCGGTTCGGGCAGCCGGCTGCGGTCCAGCTTGCCGCTGCGGTGCAGTGGCAGCTCGGGCAGCTCGATCAGATAGGCCGGCACCGCGTGTGCCGGCAGCACCCGTTCCAGATGTGCTCGCAGGCCGGTCACCGGCCCGCGCGCCACGTAGTAGCCGCACAGGTACTTGTCGCCACCGGGACGGGTGCGGGCGGTCACCGCGGCCCCGGCGACCTCTGGATGGCTGAGCAGGACGTTCTCCACCTCGCCCAATTCGATGCGGTAACCGCGCACCTTCACCTGCTGGTCGCGGCGGCCGAGGAATTCGATGGTGCCGTCACTGCGCCACCGGCCGAGGTCGCCGCTGCGGTACATCCGGCCACCGGTGAAGGGGTCCGGGACGAACCTCTCCTCGGTCAGTTCGGGACGGTCCAGGTAGCCCGCGGCCACCCCGTCACCGCCGAAGCACAGCTCGCCCGGCACGCCGATCGGGCACAGGGCACCGTCGGGATCGAGAACGTAGGCCGTGGAATTGGCGATCGGGCCTCCGATCGGGACTCCGGCCAACCGGTGCCGGTAGTCGACGGTGCGCTCCAGCCGGTGCGTCAGCGAATAGGTGCCGTTCTCGGTCGGGCCGTAGGCGTTGATCAGGATCAACTCGGGGCAGGCAGCCAGCACCTTCGCCACGTGGGCCGGTGAGAGCACGTCACCGCCGGTGAACACCTCGCGCAGCGGCCGGAAGACCCCCGGGTCCTGTTCGACGAGCTGGTTGAACAGCGGCGCGGTGATCCACAGCGTGCTGATCCGCTGCATCCGCAGCTGTTCGCCGAGCGCCCTTGCGCTGAGGATCACGTCATTGTCGACCAGGTTCAGGCTGCCGCCGTTGAGCAACGTCGCCCAGAGCTCGAAGGTGCTGGCATCGAAGGAAATCGAACCGGTGGCCAGGATGCGGGTGTGCGGCCCGAGCGCGGCGTACTCCACCCCGCGCACCAGCCGCACCACGTTGCGATGGGTGATCCGCACGCCCTTGGGACGGCCGGTGGTGCCGGAGGTATAACACAGGTAGGCCACCGCGCGGTCGGCCGGCAGGTCCGGTGCTGGCGGCTCCTGCGGCGCGGCCGTGGCGGCCGGGTCCAATACCGTGCCGGCGAAGGCGAAGTCCAGCGCGGAGTCGGTGACCAGCACCCGGGCCCGGGAGTCGGTGAGCAGGAACTCCACCCGTCCCGGCGGGTACTCCGGATCGATCGGGAGGTACGCCGCACCGGCCTTGAGGATCGCCAGCGCGCCGATCACCAGCGCCGGCGTGCGGCCGGTGCGCAGCGCGACCAGGTCGCCCGGCCGCACGCCCGCCGCCCGCAACGCCCGGCACAGCGCGTCGGCCCGGGCGTCGAGCTGGGAGTAGGTCAGGGCCTGGTCCGACCAGCTGACGGCAAGCGCGGCCGGTGCCTTGCGGGCCTGCTCCTCGAACAACCGGTGGACGCCGGTGTCGGCCGGATAGGCCCGGGCGGTGTCGTTGAACCGGCCGAGGATCAGGGCGCGCTCGTCGTCGGTGGCCAGCTCCACCGCCCGCACCGGACGGTGCCGCTGGTCCAGCGCCCGACCGATGTGAGCGGCCAGCCGGGCCACGGTGCCGGCCTCGAACAGCCCGGCGCGGTAGCCCACCCGCAGCTCGGCATCGCCGAGTCCCACCAGCACGTCGGCCTCGTCGAGTGAGGACCCCACCCGATCGCTGAACCGGACGGCGGTATGCCGGACCGGCTGGTATGCCGCCGCGGTCAGCAGTTGCGCCCCGGTCGCGGCCGGGTCGAACGGCACCGACAGCGCGCCGGACCGGCCGGCCAGTTCCACGTCCAGCAGCAGGCCGGGCTGGCCGGTCCACTTGTAGAGCACAACCAGGACAGCGGCCAGCACGGCGGCCGGCTCATGATCGCCGAGGGGGGCGAAAACCCAGGAGCACTCGGTCGAATCGGCATCGGCGAACGACCGTGGACGGTCCGGTACCAGCTCGGCCGGCTCGAAACCCGGCTCTAAATTCGGCTCGGCACTGGGTCCGGAACCGGGCTCAGGATTGGCTTCGGAACCCGGCTCAGGGCTCGACAGTGGCCGGACTGCGGTCGACAAGGGCGTTCACCCCCAGCCGGAACGGCACGTTCCGGAAGATCAGGATGGTGAGGAAACCCGGTGAGGCGGCCAGGATGGTCATCACCACGACCAGGCCGGTGTAATGGCTGCCGCTGAGCAGGATGCCGCCGAGCGCCGCGCCGACCGGCAACGAGCCTGCCATGGTGGTCCGCATCAGGGTCATCGCGCGGCCCCGCATCTCCGCGGGCGTCCGGGTCATCCGCACCACGCCGCCCAACACGGTCATCGGAGCCGACAGCACCCCGATCAGGATCAGGCCGAGTGAGATCACCGGCAGGCTGCGCGGCGCCAGCAGCAGGAAGGTGGCGCCCGTGACGATCTGCAGTTGGCCGATCCGCAGCATCTGCTTCTCCGAGGTCTTGAGCGCACCGGAGACCAGCGAGCCGATCAGCTCCGCGGCGGCGAGGACGGCCAGGAGCAGGCCGAGGATGCCGGGGCTGTCGGAGAACTCGAACTTCGCCAACCAGGGCAGCGCGACCAGCAATGCACCGGAGGCCATGTTGAACAATGCGAAGGACAGGGTGAGCAGCAGCAGGAACTTGTCGTGGATGATCATGTCGAACACAGGGGCCCAGCCCGACACCCGCTTGGTCGCGCCGTCCTCGACCGGGGCCGGACGGTCCAGCGGTGCCGAGATCCGGCTGATCAGGAAGGCGAACAGCAGGTAGGTCGCGGCATCGAGCAGCAGCACGTTCGACGAGCCGATCAGGGTGATCAGCAGCGCGCCCAGCGCCGGGCCGACGATGTTGGCCGCTCCCATCGCGGTGGACTCCAGTCCCATCGCGGCCTGCAGCTCGCTCTCGGGCACCAGTTCCGGAATCACCGCCGGGGTGCCGGCCAGCGGAATGACCTTGAGCAGGCCGTAGACCAGGGCCACCGCGTAGAGCTGCCACATCGCCAGCCGGTCGAGCACCGCGGCCAGCGGGATCATCGCGACCACCACGCCGCGGAACACCGAGTCGTAGATGAACAGCTTGCGCCGGGAGAAGCGGTCCAGCAGCGGGCCGATCACCGCGCCACCGGCGATCACCGGCAGGGTGAGGCAGACGCCGAGCACGCCGAGGCCGCCGGCGCCGGCCCGGTCCACGGTGATCCAGGCCAGCGCGGTGTAGGTGGCACCATCACCCAGCAGGTTGATCGTCAGCGCCGTCCAGAGCAACCGGTAGTCCGCGATGCGCAGGACAGCCATGTACGCCTTCACAACTTGACCCCTTCGATGAGACGAGCCGGACGCGGCGAGAGCGCGCCCCGGCATACCGAGCGCGATCACGATGTCACCTTTTCAGACGGGCAGCACCCGAACTGCTGAGTTGCGCGCCGTCGGAGTTGATACCTCGGTCTCTTTTCCGACACGCGGCTGGCTACGCCACATCGCCCAAATGGCTACACCGATATCACCAGCGGATGGTCACTGTGACTGCATCCGGGCAACCATGATTGCAGAATGCCCGTTTACATCTACTTAATGTCCTAATTGTAGTTCATATAATTTATAGGAATCACACGTTTAATAGGCTTATATAGCCAAATGGCTCATCGGCGAACCTCCCTGCGGCCCGCCCTGGCCACTTTCCCCGTGCTGGGTGTCCTGTTCGATTGCGATGGTGTGCTGGTCGACAGCGAGTCGCTGTCGGCGGCGGTCCTCGCCGCGATGCTGGGCGAACAGGGCGTCGAGTTCGAGGTCGGCCAGGCGCTCGACCTGCTCCGCGGTCGCCAGGTCGCCACCTGGGTCGCCGAGCTGTTCGCGACGCTGCCATTGACCGGCACC
>JAVEEO010000154.1 GCA_030840415.1 Pseudonocardiales bacterium
TCAGCCTGCCGTCGTTGGCCACCGCGGCCGAGATCATCGCCGCCTGCAAGGGAGTGATCCGGACGTCGCGCTGGCCGATGCTGGACTGGGCCAGCGCCGCCCGGTCCACGATCGGTCCGACCGACGAGCCGGCCACCTTGACCGGCACGTCGAGCTCGCTGTCGTCGATGCCGAACAGCGCCGCCTGCTGCTTGACGGTGTCAGTACCCAGGTCCAGGCCCAGCTGGGCGAAGGCGGTGTTGCAGGAGATGGTGAGCGCGTGGTCGAGGGTGTCGGTCTTGCCGTCGGCGCACTGCTCGCCGCCGAAGTTGCGCAGCTGGGTACGGGTCTGCGGCAGGGTCAGCGAGTTCACCGCCGGGATCCGGGTCTGCGGCGTCCGGCCGTTCTTCAGCGCGGCGCTGGCCACCACCACCTTGAACACCGACCCCGGGGGGTAGGTCACGTTGAAGGCCCGGTTCAACAGTGGGTTGTCGGGGTCGGCGTTGTAGCGCTTGTACGCGGCCTGGATCTTGTCCGGCGAGTGCGAGCTCAGCAGGTTCGGGTCGTAGGACGGGGTGCTGACCGCGGCCAGGATCGCCCCGGTCGCCGGATCAAGGGCCACCACCGCCCCGCGCCGGGCGCCCATCGCCTGGTACGCCGCCGCCTGGGCCTGCTTGTTGATGGTGAGCAGGACATTGCCGCCGCGGGTGTCCCGGCCGGTCAGCAGGTTGGTCAGCCGCTGCACGAAGAGCCGGTCGTCGGTGCCGGCCAGCACCCCGTTCTCGGCCGACTCGATGGCGGTATTGCCGTAGTAGAGCGAGTTGAACCCGGTCACCGGCGCGTACACCGCACCGCCGGAGTACTTGCGCAGGTACATCAGCGCGTCCTTGGTCGGCACCGACTCGGCCACCGGCGTTCCCGAGCCCTGCAGGACGATGGAGCCGCGCTGGCGCTTGTACTCGTCCAGCACGGTGCGCCGGTTGGCGCTGTTCTCCTGGTAGTGGTCGGCCTTGATCACCTGCACCCAGTTCAGGTTCAGCACCACCGCCAGCAGCAGCAGCCCGACGAACACCCCGACCCGCCGGATCGGCCGGTTCACGAGCCACCACCGGCCTGGATCGGCACCGGCCCGCTGTCGGTGGTGACCGCCGACGGCGGCGTGGTCGGCGGCCGGCGGGCGGCGTCGGAGACCCGCAGCAACAGGGCCAGCAGGCCGAAGTTGGCCACCAGCGACGAGCCGCCGTAGGACAGGAACGGGGTGGTCAGTCCGGTCTCGGGCAGCAACCGCGAGATGCCGCCGGCCACCACGAACAGCTGCAGCCCGAACGAGAACGACAGGCCGGTGACCAGCAGCTTGCCGAACGAGTCCCGCACCGCCAGCGCGGTGGCGAAACCGCGCGAGAGCATCACCAGGTAGATCCCCAGGATGGCGACCAGCCCGAACAGGCCGATCTCCTCACCGAACGAGGACAGGATGAAGTCGGACTTGGCGACCGGCACCAGCTCGGGGCGGCCACCGCCCAGGCCGGCCCCGAACAGGCCGCCGGTGCCCAGCCCGAACAGCGACTGGCTCATCTGGTAGCCCTCGTCCTGCAGGTAGTCGAAGACGTGCAGCCACACCGTCACCCGTTGCTTCACGGTGCCGAACAGCTCGTAGGACAGCACGCACCCACCGGCGAACAGCAGTACGCCGATGATCACCCAGCTGACCCGCTCGGTGGCCACGTAGAGCAGCACCACGAACAACCCGAAGAACATCAGCGAGGTGCCCAGGTCGTGGTTGCGCACCAGCACGCCGATGCTGATCAGCCAGGCGACCAGCACCGGGCCGAGGTCGCGGCCGCGCGGCAGGTCGACTCCCAGCAACCGGCGGCCGGCCAGCGACAGCACGTCGCGCTTGTCGACCAGGTAGGACGCGGCGAAGATGGTCAGCAGCACCTTGGCGATCTCGCCGGGCTGGATCGAGAAGCCGGCGATCCGGATCCAGATCCGGGCACCATTCACCTCGCTGTACTGGGCGGGCAGCACCGCCGGCAGCATCAGCAGGAACAGCCCGATCAGGGCCAGGGTGTAGGCGTAGCGCGACAGCATCCGGTGGTCGCGGATCACCAGCAGCACCACCAGGAACACCGCCAGTCCGAGGAAGGCCCAGACCACCTGGCTGGCCGCGGCGACGCCGGTGTAGGTGGTGCCGTTCTCGGCGGCCTGCTGGGCAAGTCCCAGGTCCAGGCGATGGATCATCACCAGGCCCAGCCCCACCAGCAGCAGCGCGCACGGCAGCAGCAGCGGATCGGCGTAGCGGGCGCTCCGCCGGATCGCCAGGTGGCAGGCCAGCCCGATCGCCAGCACCACCAGCGGATAGGTCACCACGTGGTCGGAGACCTTGTTGGCACGGGTGATCTCGACGAACGTCTCGGCGCAGGCCACGATCAGGGTCGCCGCGAACACGAACAGCAGTTCGATGCCGCGCCGGGTCGCCGGCCGGTTCGGCCTGCTCATGGCCGGACCTTGCTCTTCGCGCAAGCGCTCATCGCGGGATTCGCTCCGCTCATGGCCAGCCCTTGCTCTTCGGCGCTCATCGGCAGTCCACCCCCGGTACCGGGGTGTTCGACGGGGTGGGCGCGGCGACCGGGATGCTGGGAGTCGGGGTGGCCGACGGCTTGACCGGGGCGCTGGTCGCGGCCCGGGTCGAGGACCGGCTGACCGGCTTGGTCGGCGTCCGAGCGCTCGACGTTGCCGCGGTCCGGCTCGGCGTCCGGCTCGGGGTGGCCGTCGGCGCCGGCGTCGGCGCTGTCGGTGTCGCGCTGGCAACCGGGCATGGCGGCTTGAGCTCGTCGGCCAGCCGGCGCAGGATCGCGTCGGCGTCCGCGCGGCTGTTGGCGGTGATGCCGTTGAGCACCTGGCCGCTGGCGGACTGGGTCAGGTCGTCGACCTTGAGGTCGCTGTTCTCGATCACCGAGTACAGGCTGACCGGCCCGAAGTGCGCGTTCACCCCGCGGAACACCGCCACCTCGTTGCCGTCCCGGCCGACGAAGTACTGCTTCTGGGTCCACAGGTAACCGGCCACCGCCGCCGCGACCAGCAGCAGCGCGGCGCCGGCGGCGACCAGCCAGCGCCGCCGGGGCCGGTGGTGCTGGACGGCGGGCTCGGCCACCGGCTCCGGACCCGACATCCGGGCCGCCCGGGCCGCTGGGGAGTTCGAGCCGGAGTCCATCGCCTCGGACCGGTCGCTCACCGCGCCGCCCACGATCGGCAGGTCGTCGCCCTGGGACTCGTCCACCACGTCGGCGACGATGCAGGTGACGTTGTCCGGGCCGCCGCCGCGCAGCGCCAGCTCGACCAGTCGGTCGGCGCAGCCCTGCGGGGTGCCCGAGGCCAGCGCCTCGAGCAGGGTGGGGGCGGTGACGACGTCGCTGAGGCCGTCGCTGCACAGCAGGTAGCGGTCGCCCTTGCGGGCCTCCCGGATCGAGATGTCGGGATCGACCTCGGTGCCGTTGAGGGCGCGCAGGATCACCGACTTGCGCGGGTGGTGCGAGGCCTCGTCGGCGGTGAGCTTGCCCGAGTCGACGAGGGACTGGACGTAGGTGTCGTCGTGGGTGATCTGGCTAAGCTGGCCGGCCCGCAGCAGGTAGGCGCGGGAGTCGCCGACGTGCATCAGCGCGATCCGGCTGCCGGCGAACCGAATCGCGGTGAGGGTGGTGCCCATCCCCTCCAGCGCCGGATTCTCGTGCACCGCGTGGGCCAGCGCCGCGGTCGCGTCGGCAACGGTGTCGCGCAGCGCGCCGATCAGGTCGCTGATCGGGCGGTCCTCGTCCAGGCTCTCCATGGTGCCGATGACGATCTTGGACGCCACCTCGCCGGCCGCGTGGCCGCCCATCCCGTCGGCGATCGCCAGCAGCCGGGGCCCGGCGTAGACCGAGTCCTCGTTGTTGCCCCGGACCAGGCCACGGTCCGAGCGCACCGCGTACCTGAGGGTCAGCGCCATGCGTTCATCGAAGTTCCATGGCGGTCTTGCCGATCCGGATCACCACGCCCGCCTCCAGCGGGAGCGGGCCGGTGACCTTGGTCTGGCCGACGTAGGTGCCGTTGGTCGAACCGAGGTCCTCCAGGTACCAGACGCCGTTGTTCTCGCTGATCCGGGCGTGCCGGGTCGAGGCGTAGTCGTCGGTCAGCACCAGGGTGGAGTCGTTGGCGCGGCCGATCAGGATCGGCTTGCCGGTCAGCGCCACCCGGGTGCCGGCCAGGCTGCCCTCGGTGACGATCAACTGGGAGAGCCCGCCCCGGCCCGGCCGGGTCTCCGCGGCGGCCCGGCCCTTCTTGGACTTGGGCTTGGCCGGTACCGGCACTCGGGGGGCGCCGGCGGTGCGCAGTTCCATCCGGATCACCCGGACCATGCTGTACAGGAAGAGCCAGAGCAGCGCCAGGAAGGCGAAGCGCATCAGCTGGATCGCCAGTGGCGAGGTCAACTGTCGTCCTCGGAGAACACCAGCCGGGTGTGCCCGACCCGGATCACGTCGCCGTGCTGCAGCGGCTGGCTGCGGACCGGGTGGCCGTTGACCGAGGTGCCGTTGGTGGAGCCGAGGTCATAGACCGTGACGTGGCCGTCGGCGACGTGGACGTCGGCGTGCCGGCGCGAGACACCCTGGTCCAGCAGCTGCAGGTCCGAGTCGGTGCCGCGGCCGACGATGTTGCTGCCCGGCTTGAGGTAGGCCACCTTGGGGGTGCCGTCCACCGAGAGCCGGGGCTGGTAGGCCGGCCGGGGCGGTGGCTGGGTGTGGGTCGGCTGGGCCTGCGGGGAGTACTGGGTGGGCGCCGGGTCCTCCCGACGCGGGGCTTGCGGGGGCGCTTGCCGGGCCGGCGTGCCGGCTACCGCAACCTGGGGCGGGGCCGGCGGTGCTTGCGGCGGGCCCTGCGGGGGCGAGCCGTAGGGCTGCAGGTACTCGCCCGGGCGGCCGGCGACCACCGGCATCGACATCGAGTCCATCGGCCGGCGGCGCGGCGGCGCCTGTGGCTCCATCCGGGACGCGACCCCGAACACGCCGGTGTGCAGCGCCTGGTCGCGGGCCAGGTAGACCTCGATGTCACCGATGGTGGCCAGGCTGTTGTCGTCGAGGTACTCCTGCACCAGCTCGGCCAGCGACCGGGTCAGCTGGACCTCCCAGGGGGCCAGCCGTTCGTAGTCGGAGGTGCCCAGGGTGACCCGGTAGCGGTTGGGCACCAGCACCTGGCCGTTGCCCATCACGGCTTTCTTGTCCATCGCCTCGCGCTGCAGGGCGTTGCCGATTTCGACCGGTTCGACCTGTCCCTTGAACACCCGTGCGAAGGCCGCGCCGACCATGCTCTCGAGCCGTCGTTCGAAACGCTGCGCGAGGCTCATCGCCGCGGTACTCCTCTCTATGGTGCTCAGTGGCGCATCCGTGGCGTCCTGGTTGCGGGCCTGCTCGGGCTGGTTGCGGGCCTGCTCGGGCCCGGGTACGCCGTTGATGGTATCCGCGAGCGGGGTCCCGGGCCCTGCAGGGACGTCGGAGGTGTCGTGCTAATCTGGGCCGTCTTCACAAGGCGCCTCGGGCAAGTGGCGGAATGGCAGACGCGCACGGTTCAGGTCCGTGTGTCCGTAAGGACGTGGGGGTTCAACTCCCCCCTTGCCCACCCATGCAGCCGCTGTCGGACGAGCAGGTCGAGCAGTTGGCCTGCTTGCTCCGGTACGCGAGCACATGCGCGCGGCCCCTCCGCGCTCGGCGACCGGTCGTCGCCGCCGGGCCGCCCCGCGGCCAGCGCCTGACCGAACGTAGAGCGGCCCCGCAGGCTGCCGATCTCGCTACAGGCGGTCGAGTACCGCCTTCAGGTAGCCGGCCGTTCGGCTGGTCTCGCTGCGCGCCACCTCGGCCGGAGTGCCGGTCGCCACGATCCGGCCGCCATTCTCGCCGCCGCCGGGGCCGAGGTCGATCACGTGGTCCGCCCCGGCCACCACGTCCATGTCGTGCTCGATCACCACGACCGTGTTGCGGGCGTCCACCAGCGAATGCAGCAGTCGCATCAGCTGGTCGACGTCGGCCGGATGCAGGCCGGTGGTGGGCTCGTCCAGTACGAACAGGGTGTGGCCGCGCCGGGCCCGCTGCAGCTCGGTGGCCAGCTTGATCCGCTGCGCCTCGCCGCCGGACAGCTCGGTCGCCGGCTGGCCCAGCGTCAGGTAACCGAGGCCGACCTCGCCGAGGGTGACCAGGCTGCGCGCGATCCCCGGCACGTCGGCGAAGAACTCGGTGGCCGCGTCCACGGTCAGCGCCAGGACGTCGGCGATCGACTTGTCGCGGTAGCGCACCTCGAGGGTCTCGGGGTTGTACCGCGCGCCGTGGCAGACCGGGCACGGCGAGTACGTCCCGGGCAGGAACAGCAGCTCCACGGCCACGAAGCCCTCACCCTGGCAGTGCGGGCACCGGCCCTCCTCGACGTTGAAGGAGAACCGGCCGACCGAGTAGCCGCGCCGCCGCGCCTCGTCGGTGGCCGCGAAGAGCTTGCGCACCCCGTCGAACAGGCCGGTGTAGGTGGCCAGGTTCGACCGCGGCGTGCGTCCGATCGGCTTCTGGTCCACCTCGACCAGCCGGTCGATCGCGTCCAGGCCGCTGACCCGGCTGACAGTCCCCTCGGCGGGATCGTCCTCGCCCTCGTCGTCGGCATCGGCATCGGCATCGGCGCCAGAACCGAGATGATCGCGGACGGCGGTGGCCAGCGCCCCGGTGACCAGGGTGGTCTTGCCCGACCCGGACACCCCGGTGACGGCGGTGAACACCCCGAGCGGAATGTCGACATCGACCCCGACCAGGTTGTGGTGGGTTATCCCGCGCAGCTCCAGCAAGCCGGTGGCCGTCCGGCCGCGCGAGACCGGCCGCACCGGCTCCACCAGGTAGCGACGGGTCGCCGAGTCCGCGGCCCACGCCAACCCGATCGGCGGCCCGCTGTAGAGCACCCGGCCGCCGTGCGTCCCCGCGCCCGGGCCGACGTCGACCAGCCAGTCGGCATGCCTGACCACGTCCACCTCGTGCTCGACGACCAGCAGCGAATTGCCCGCCGCGCGCAGCCGGTCCAGCACTCCGAGCAGGGTGGCGGTGTCGGCGGGATGCAGCCCGGCCGACGGCTCGTCCAGCACGTAGACCACTCCGAACAGGCTGGACCGCAGGGCCGTCACCAGCCGCAGCCGCTGCAGCTCGCCGGACGACAGGGTCGGGGTCGCGCGGTTCATCGCGAGGTAGCCGAGGCCGAGCTCGGTCAGCACCTCGATCCGGGCCCGCAGATCCGCCACCAGGCCACGGGCGACGTCGCCACTGGCCACCGCCTCGTCCGCGGCCAGCCGGTCGGCCAGCAGGGTCAGCGGCAGCGCGGTGAACTCGGCGATGGTGGCACCGGCCACCGTGACCGCCAGCGCCTCCGGCCGCAGGCCGGCACCGCCGCACACCGGGCAGGGCCGCACCTCGACGTGCTGCAGGGCCTTGCGGCGCAGCGTCGCGCTCTGCGTGCTGGCCAGGGTGTGCAGCACGTAACGCCGGGCGCTGGCGTAGGTGCCCTGGTACGGACGCTGGATCCGGTGCGCCTCCCGCTCGGCGTGCACCGTGACCACGGGTTGTTCGTCGGTGAACAGGATCCAGTCGCGCTCGGCCTGCGGCAGCTCCCGCCACGGCCGGTCGACGTCATAGCCCAGGGTGGCCAGGATGTCGCGGTAGTTCTTGCCCTGCCAGGCACCCGGCCACGCCGCGATTGCCCTTTCCCGGATGGACAACCCCGGATCCGGCACCAGCGAGGCCTCGGTCGCCTCGTGCACCCGGCCCAGGCCGTGGCAGTGCGGGCAGGCACCGGCCGGGGTGTTGGGCGAGAACGCGTCGGAGTCCAGCCGCGGCGCCCCGGCGGGATAGTCGCCGGCCCGGGAGAAGAGCATCCGCAACGAATTGGACAGCGCCGTGATGGTGCCGACCGACGACCGCGACTGCGGCACCCCGCGTGACTGCTGCAGGGCGACCGCCGGCGGCAACCCGGTGATCTCGCGGACGTCCGGCACGGCGACCTGGTCGATCAGCCGGCGTGCGTACGGCGCGACCGATTCCAGGTAGCGGGCCTGCGCCTCGGCGTAGACCGTGCCGAACGCCAACGAGGACTTGCCCGAGCCGGACACCCCCGTCACCACGACCAGCGCATCGCGCGGCAGGTCCACGTCGACGTTGCGCAGGTTGTGCACCCGGGCCCCGCGGACCGAGATCACCGCAGCATCAGGCACCGGCATCCCCCGATCTTCGCAGCCCCGGTCCGGCACCCCCGGACGGGGCCGGCGCTGTGGCACTGTCTCCTGCTGTGAGTGCCCCCGTTCCCGCTGTCACCGTCCGACGCCACTGGGGCGCCTTTCGCACTCCGTGGGTGGTTCGCCGGCTGCGCAAGTCCCGCGACAGCCGTGCCCGGCTGCCCGAGGCCTACGCCTACGACGGCTCGAACGCGGACGTGGACCGGTGGGTGCGGACGCTGGTCGCCGAGACCGGGAACTTCACCCACCCGGCTACCGGCCTGCTCGCGGCCTCCCGCACACCACGGCGGACCCGGTGGCGCCGGCCCGACGCCCTGGACGTCGCCGACGTGGCCATCGACGTCGGCACCAGCGGCGAGGGCGGCGGCGGGGTCGACATCGGCGGCCTGCTGGACGCCGACGAGTTCGCGCTGGCCATCCTGGCAATCCTCGCCATCGTCGTCGTGGCCGTGATCGCGGTTCCGCTGGGCCTGCTGGCCATCGAGCTCGTGCTCACCCTCGGCGTCGCCGCGGCCGGCGTCGTGCTGCGGCTGGCACGCATCAAACCGTGGACGGTTCTGGTGCTCCGCGACGGCATCGTGGTCGCCGCGGTGGCGGTCAAGGGCTGGCGCTCGAGCCGGGCCGTGCTCGTGGCGCTGCGCCAGCAGTTGGGCGTCGGGCAGTACTAGCCGCCGACAGGCCAGCAGATGTGAACGCCGCGGCTTCGATTTGACCAGCAGAGGCCCTATATCCATATTGAGCAGGTCTGCGGCGAACTGATCCCGGGAGAATCGATGTCCAAGCCCCGCTCTGCCCATGGTGCGCCGAGGCGCCGGCTCACCCACCGGATCGTCCCGGCCGGCCTCGCGCTGATCGTCGCGGCGACTCTGGCCGGCGGGCCGGCGGGTGCCGCCCAACGCGCCGCCGCCACGGTAACGGCGGCCGCCTTGAACCCGGGCGCCGCCAGCGCCGCATTCAAGGCGATGACCGAGGCCCAGCGGGTCGGCCAGCTGTTCATGGTGGGAACCCCGGCCACCGGCCTGAGCAGCCAGACCGTCACCGACATCCAGACCTATCACGTCGGCAACGTCATCCTGACCGGACGCAGCTCCGCCGGGGTGGCCGCCACCGCGGCGGTCAGCGCCGCGGCCCAGGCCAAGGCCAACGGCCCCGCGACCGCCGGCGTGCCGCTGTTCATCTCCACCGACCAGGAGGGCGGCCAGGTCCAGGTGCTGTCCGGCACCGGCTTCTCCACCATCCCGAGCGGGTTGACCCAGGGCGGCTACGCACCGAGCACCCTGCGGGCCGACGCCAAGACCTGGGGTACCCAGCTGAAGTCGGCCGGCGTCAACGTCAACCTGGCCCCGGTGCTCGACACCGTGCCCAGCGCGGCCTTCGCCCCGCAGAACAAGCCGATCGGCTACTACCAGCGCGAGTACGGCTTCGATCCGGCCACCGTCTCGACCGAGGGCAACTCCTTCGCCCAGGGAATGGCCGACGCCGGCATCGCCGCGACCGTAAAGCACTTTCCGGGACTGGGCCGGGTGACCGCGAACACCGACACCAGTTCCGGCGTCACCGACACCCAGACCACCCGGTACGACGCCTACGTCCAGCCCTACGCCGACGCGGTCAACCAGGGCGTCCCGATCATCATGGTGTCGCTGGCCTACTACTCCAAGATCGATCCGAACAACCCGGCCGCCTTCTCATCCACCGTCATCAACGGGATGATCCGCGCTGACCTCGGCTTCACCGGAGTGGTGATGAGCGACAGCCTCGGTGCCACCCAGGTCTCGCCCTGGGCGCCGGCCGACCGGGCGCTCAACTTCTTCGCCGCCGGTGGTGACCTGGCACTGATCAACGACCCGTCGCTGCTGCCGGCGATGTACAACGCCGTGTTGAACAAGGCCAATACCGACTCGGCCTTCAAGTCCCAGGTGGACGCCTCGGCGATGCGGGTGCTGACCGCCAAGCAGAACCGCGGCCTGCTCAGCCAGGGCATGGACGTCTCCAGCGCGCAGGGCAGCGTCGACTGGCAGGCGGCCTTCAACCTCGGCGCCCGGTTCGCCTACGTCAAGGCCACCGAGGGCACCAGCTACACCAACCCGTCGTTCGCCCAGCAGTACAACGGCTCCTACAACATCGGCATGATCCGCGGCGCCTACCACTACGCGCACCCGGACAGCTCGACCGGTACGGCGCAGGCCGACTACTTCGTCGGCCACGGCGGTGGTTGGTCCGGCGACGGCCGGACGATGCCCCCGGCGCTGGTGCTGCAGCCGGGCACCAGCGCGACCTGTTACGGACTGTCGGCGACCGGAATGGTC
>JAVEEO010000093.1 GCA_030840415.1 Pseudonocardiales bacterium
TCACCGCCCGCGGCCTGGACGCCTGCCTGACCGAATCGTTCGGCATCGCTCTGGACGGCTGTGACGGGGTGTTCCTGTCGGTCGACATCGACGTCTGCGACCCCGGCCACGCACCGGGCACAGGCACCCCGGAACCGGGTGGCCTGACCGCCCGCCAGCTGCTGGACTCCGTCCGGCGGATCTGTTACGAGCTGCCGGTCGTCGGCATCGACCTGGTCGAGGTGTCGCCGCCCTACGACCACGCCGACATCACCTCGTTCCTGGCCAACCGGGTGGTGCTGGAGTCGCTGTCGGCGATCGCCCGCCGGCGCAAGGACGCCGCCGACGGCACCCGCTGGGATCCGGCCCAGCCGCTGCTGGACGGCCGGCCCACGGCCTGACGGTGCCGGCCGAAACGATGACCTCGGGCTGAGCGAATCCCGGCGGGTGTCGGGCTGAGCATCCCGGCGGCCGTCGGGCTGAGTGCTCCCCGACGCGTCTCCGGCTTGAGGCCGCCGGGTCAGGCGTTCTGTTCGGCGATCACCCGGCAGGCGGCATCGCGCACGGCTGCCAGCGCCGGCAACAGCCGCTGCCCGCGCCGCCACACCAGCTGGGTGTAGACGGTGAAGGGCGGCTGCCAGTCCAGGCACACCAGGTTGCCGGCGTCCAGGTCGGTCGTGATGGCGACCCGGGGCAGCAGCGCGATGCCCAGCCCGGAGCCGACACTGCGCTTGATGGCATCGATCGTGCCGAGCTCCAGCAGCGGGAACTGCTCGGCGCCGGGCATCCTCAGCAGCTGCTCGAAGGAGTCACGGTAGGTGCAGCCCGGTTCGGTGCTGACGACCCGGCACTGCCGCAGTTGCGACAGGTCCAGGTCGCTCTCACCGACCAGCTTGTGGGTGGGACTTGCCACCAGCACCAGCGGTTCCTCGCAGAGGACCTCGCCGTCCAGTCCCGGGATAGAGGTTCGGGCGTCCACCACGAACCCGGCGTCGAAGCTGCCGGAGCGGACCGCCTCCTCGGTCTCCAGGCACAGGCTCGGCCGCATCGACAGCCGCACCCCGGGGTGGCGCAGGTGCATGAACTCGAAGACTGGCAGCAGCCGGTAGGAGGTGATGCTCTCCATCGCCCCGATGACCAGCGTCCCGGACAGGTCCTCGCCGGGGTTGGAAACCTGCCTCGCCTCCAGGGTGAGGCCGAGGATCTTGCGCGCGTAGGGCAGGAACCGCTCGCCGGCCGAAGACAGCCGGACGGTGTTGGGCAGCCGGTCGAAGAGGTCGACGCCGATCTCGCGCTCCAGCGACTGCACCTGCGCGGTGACGGTGGACTGGGCGAAGGCCAGGTCGATCGCGGCGCGGGTGAAGTTGCCCTTCTCGGCCACTGTCACGAACGCCCGAAGGTGGCGAGTGTCCATCAGACCCCCTCACACCGGTCGGCAGGCCCGGCGGCAAGCTGGTCGCCGGGAAACGAATGCCGCTTATCGCAGCAATCGTAATCCTCGCTCCCGGCTGCTGCCATCGTCGCAAGGGCTCTGTTGGCCGGCGCTCGCAGCGAAGGACCAGCCGTGGTTGCCGCGCATGCTCGGGCGGGCCGGGGCGTCAGTGGGTCACGTGCCGGCCGGCGAACGCAGCCAGCCGGTCCCACCGGCCGGGCCGCTCGCTGCGCAGCCGCTGGGAGATCCGCGGCCGCCGCTCGGCCGGAGGTGCCGTGCGGGTGCACACCAGCGTGTAGCGGGTGTCGCGGCTGTCCTGTACCCCGACGCCGGTGAAGCCGGCGGTGGCCAGGCCAGCGAGGAGCAGGACGAACAGGAGTGGGCCGAGTGCGTACATGGTTGTCTCCACTCAGTTGGTTCCGATGGTTCAGTGGTTGCGACGGTCCTTCTCCGTCCAGAATGACCCTGATTGCCGCTTACCCCGACGGCGATTTCCGATTGCCGCTATCGAGATTTCCGATACCGCTGGACGCGGCGGCCGGCAGGCGGTATTGACGCTGGCAGTCGCGGGACTGGCTCCGGTCTGTATCGGCAAGCCGTCTGGGTCGGCCACAATGACCCGATGAGCACTGCTGCCGCCCCGAGATCACCCCGCTCCTGCTGCCCGGACTGCGGTCCGCGGCGATGAGGCTGCTGGTGCTCGGGGCCGGTGGGGTCGGCTCGGCGGTGGCCCGGATCGCGTCCCGGCGGCCGTTCTTCGAACACCTGCTGCTGGCCGACTACGACCTCGGCCGGGCCGAACGGGCGGCTGCCGCGGTGGCGGACCCGCGGCTGGCGGCCGCTCAGGTGGATGCCTCGGACCAGGCGGCCATCGAGCGACTGCTCGCCGAGCACCGGATCGACGCGGTGCTGGGCGCGACCGATCCGCGGTTCACCATGCCGATCTTCCGGGCGGCGCTGGCGGCCGGCAGCCACTACCTCGACATGGCGATGTCGCTGTCGCGGCCGGACCCGGACGAGCCGTACTCCCGGACCGGGGTGAAGCTGGGCGACGAGCAGTTCGCGATGTCCGCCGACTGGGAGCGGTCGGGCAAGCTCGCGCTGGTCGGCATCGGCGTGGAGCCGGGCCTGTCCGACGTGCTGGCCCGCTACGCCAGCGACCACCTGTTCAGCCGGATCGACCTGCTGGGGGTACGCGACGGCGCGAACCTGGAGGTGCTCGACGATGCCGGCCGGCCGATGTGCGCCCCGACCTTCTCGATCTGGACCACCATCGAGGAGTGCCTGAACCCGCCGGTGATCTACGAGGCCGACCGCGGCTGGTACACCACCGAGCCGTTCAGCGAGCCGGAGATCTTCGAGTTCCCGGAGGGGATCGGCCCGGTCGAGTGCGTGCACGTCGAGCACGAGGAGGTGCTGCTGATG
>JAVEEO010000192.1 GCA_030840415.1 Pseudonocardiales bacterium
CTCGGCGATCAGCAGGGCCATCACCGCGGACACCCCGGCGCAGCACGCGCCGACCACGAAAACTGCTTCGTATCCCAGGGCACCGGCGATCACGCCGCCGACCGGACCCCAGACCGCTACGCCCAGGTCCCAGAAAGAGGTATAGGCACCCAAGGCCGCTCCCTGCTGGCTTTTCTCGGTGCGGTTCATCACCATCAGCGCCAGCGACGGGTGCAGCAGCGAGAACCCGACACCCATCACCAGGCTGCCGGCCAGGGCCACCGGCAGGTTCGGTGCGACGGCGATGACCAGCAGGCCGATCGCCTCGCAGACCGCGCACACGGTGGCCACCCGCCGCGGGCCGTACCGGTCGGGGAACCGGCCGATGAACAGCCGGGTGCCGGCGTAGACCAGGCTGAAGCAGCTGAGCACCACCACGCCCGATCCGATGCCGCGATCCTGCAGGTGCAGCACCACGAAGGCGGCCAGCGCCGCGTAGCCGCCGGCAGCCAGCGCCAGCGCCAGCCCCGGGGTCAGCGCCGGGCGCAGCATCAGCCCGGTCGGCGTGCGCGGCCCGGTCGGACGGGCCGGAGCCGGGGCCGAACTGATCAGCGCCAGCCCCACCAGCGGGGCGAGCATGCACAGCGTCCACACCGCTGAGTAGCCGATGTTCTGCAGCAGCGCGCCGAGGAAGGTGCCGGCCGAGATGCCGCCCCACATGCTCACCCCGTACAGCCCGATCAGCTGGCCACGGCGGCTGTGCGGTGCCAGCGAGACCACCCAGACCGCTCCGGCGGTGAACAGCGCCGCCTCGCCGATGCCCAGCGCCAGCCGGTCGATCACCAGTCCGGCCAGCCCGATCGGGAGGAAGTAGGCCAACCCGCCGAGCGCCAGGATCACCGCACCGACCTGCATCACCAGCCGGTTGCCGCGGTAGTCGGCCTGGCCGCCGGCCAGCGGCCGGATCAGCAACGCGGTCAGCGCGGTCGCGGTGACCACCAGGCCGACCAGGAAGTCGGAGGCGTCGTAACGGTCCCGGACGAAGCCGGGCAATACCGGAATCGCGGCGGTCAGGCCGAGGTAGCCGCAGAACAAGCCGCCGAACGGGCCGATGAGGGCTTTGCGGGGTAGTGCATCGGTTTCTGCGACTGCGGTCATTGCGGCGGCAGCTCCGAAACCGCGCCGGCGCGGTCGTCGAGAGCGCGCGCGATGCGACGGACCGCGGTGATCAGGTGGTCGCAGTCGGCGGCCTCCAGGGTGGACGACAGTGCCACGTCGACCGCGTCCTCCAGGAAGCCGGTGGTGACCGGCAGGCCGGCCTTGATCTCGTCCACCTCGGCCCCGGGGAAGAGGAACCGCCAGTTCCAGAACGCCCGGACGTTGGCGTCGCGGGCGGATCCCAGGTTGCGCGCGTCGATGCCCTCGGCGCAGAGCGCGTCGGCGAACCATTGCGCATTTCCGTTCAGCGCCCCACCAGGCACCCGGAAGATGAAGGCCTCGCCCAGGTAAGCCCCGGCCGCGACCGGCTGCCGGATCGAGATGCCCTCGACATCGGCCAGTGCCTGGGCCACGTAGTCGTAGTTGCGGTGGAAGCAGGCCAGCCGCAGCGGCAGCCGGACCAGTTCCGAGCGCAGCAGCGCCGCGCGGATCTCGTCCATCCGCAGGCTGAGCAGCGGCAGGGCGAGGTCGGTGTCCAGCGGGTGCGGGCCGTCCGGGAAGTGCCGCGCGACGCGGCCCTCGTAGGCGCCGGCCAGTACCACCGCCCGGGCGTACAGCGCGTCGTCGTCGGTGAGCAGGAAACCACCCTCGCCGGAGTTCAGCGACTTGTCCGACTGGGTGCTGAACCCGCCGGCCAGGCCGAAGGTGCCCAGCTTGCGGCCGTTGAGCTCGGCACCCAGCGCGGGCACCGCATCCTCGAACAGCGGGACGCCCATCTCGGCGGCGAAGTCGGCCAGCGCCTCGACGTCGGAGGCGAAGCCGCGCATGTGCACCACCATGATCGCCTTGATCTCGGGCGTCCAGCGCCGTCGCAGGTCGGCCAGGTCCAGGTGCAGGTCCTCGGTGACCTCGATCAGCACCGGCCGGCAGCCGGCCATCACGATGGCGCTCGGAGTGGCGACGAAAGTGAAGCCCGGACAGGCGATCAGCGAGCCGGCCGGAATGCCGGCGGCCATGATCGCCAGTGCCAGCGCGGCGGTACCACTGGTGACGGCCAGCGCGTGCCGGGTGCCGAAATAGTCGCAAAGCTCTTGCTCGAATTGTCCGCATTCGGTTTCCGCGTAGGCGCGGTAGTCGTAGCGGAAAAATAGGTGACTGCGAATTGCGCGAATAGCGGCTTCCTCGTCCTCGGGCTCGACGAAAACCGCGCCCTTGTCATAGGTGGGCCACGGGGTATCCCGAACGGGTGCACCACCGTCAATGGCCAACGGAGCCTGCGGATCGTCTGACAGAAGCGGTCGGGCGATAAGTTCTTCGTTGACGGTCAAAGCGCTGTACTCCTTTGCGGATCGGGCATTCCGGGGTCGGGGGAATGCCCCGCCGGCCGGCGCGGTTCACACGGTTGAAGCCGGCGTTGTGCGAACGCGAAATCGACCTGCGCGGTGCTGAAGTGCCCTGACAACGATTCGGACAAGAGGCGCGACGTGCCCGTTGGGCCGTTGCGCTGCTCATGATTGTGGACAACCGCCGACCGGTCAACGGCTATGGCATTTCTGCCTTTTGTCTACGCGGTTATTTCTTCTCGGCTGCAGCGCGATAGATATATGTCTACGGTGTTTAGGCAGATTTGTCGAAGCTGTCTGCGGTCAGCCGGCTGCGATCAGTCGTGGTCCAACGGACTGCCGGCGAACCGGGCAAGCAGGTCGCCGGCGTCGCGGTAGGTCGCCACCGCCCCGGCCTCGCGCAGTTCGGCAGCGCTGGTGCCACCGGACTCCAGCCCGACACAGCGCAGTCCCGCCTTGGCGCAGGCGTGCACGTCCCACACCGCATCGCCGACGAACACGGCGTTCTCCGGCTGCAGGCCGCCCTTGTCCAGTGCCACCAGCACGATGTCGGGGGCGGGCTTGCTGCTCTCGGCGTCGGCCGAGCCGGTCGCCGCGTCGATCACGTCGTCGAGGTCCAGCACCCTGGTGAGGACGTCCAGTTCGGCACTGCTTGCCGAGCTGGCCAGCACCGTCACCAGGCCGGTGGAATGGCAGTGCCGCACCAGCTCGCGGGCGCCCGGCAGCAGCCGCAGTGCCGGCCAGTACGCCGAGTACAGCGCGTCGTGGCTGGCGGTCAGTTCCTCAGTCCGGTCGTCGGCCGCCCCGTCGCTGACCTCGTGTACCAGCTGGTCGCCGCCCATTCCGATCGCCCGGTGGATGCGGGCCATCGGAATGTCCAGGCTCTCCTTCCGGAACGCCTGCCACCAGCTCACGGTGTGCAGGTAGCTGGTGTCGACCAGGGTGCCGTCGATGTCGAACAGGACTCCGCGCCGCACGCTCATGTCGCTTCCTCTCACTACAGAACTCGAGACCTGATCGTGGCTGACCGTCACTCGATCCCATCGTGACCCATGCCGGATTCGCAGCGCCGAGGAGGGTCAGCGCACCGTCCGCCGGGTGTCGTCCACCCGGACGGTGACCCCGGCCGCGTCCAGCCGCTCCAGCAGCGGCAACGCCACCCGCCGGGTGGTGCCCAGTGCCTGCCGGGCCTGGCTGGCGGTGAACGGCTGC
>JAVEEO010000099.1 GCA_030840415.1 Pseudonocardiales bacterium
CGTGCCGGGTCACGACACCTAGGAGCTGCTCAACTCGTCATGGCGGGTCGGCCGGCAGGGTGCGCGGCGCCCCGAGAAGGTAGGTCAGCAGCACCACGGTGATCACCTCGGCGGCCAGCAGCCCGACCAGCACGACGATCTGGAACCGGGCCGCCTGGACGGCGCTGGCGCCGCCGAGCAGCGCTCCGATGAAAGCACCCGGCAGCGTGACCAGCCCGACCGTCCGGGTCTGGTCCAGGGCCGGCACCAGAGCCTCGGACGCCGACCAGCGGGCCACCTCCCGGACCGCCTGGCGCGGGCTCGCACCGATCGAGAGCCAGGCCTCCACCTCGTCCCGGCGGCGCCGCAAACCCTCGCGCAGGTGCCGGCCGGCCAGGGTGGCCGCGGTCATGGTGCCACCCAGCACGATGCCCGACACCGCCACGAAGGTACGGACGTCCCGATCCAGGGTGGGCAGCGCGACGATGATCGCGATCACCACCGCGGCACCCGCGCCGCACGAGAGCAGCACCGCCGTCAGCGCCCCGTCGATGCCCCGCAGCCGCCGGGCGGCGGTCCAGGTGGCGACCGTGAACATCACCGCCACCACCGCGAACGAGGTCAGCGGAGCGGCGAACACCCCGCGCAGCGCCGCCGCCACGAAGGCCAGTTGCAGCACTGCCCGCAGCGCGGCCACCAGCAGGTCGCGGTGCCGGCCGAGCCGTCCGGCCCACGAGACGCCGATCGCGATCGACAGCAATGCCGCCAGGCCGACGGCCAGCCGGATCCATTCGGACACCCGGGGACCGTACCCTCCCGGACCGTCCGGCTCAGCTGCTGATGTCCTTGGTGCTCAACCGGGACCAGGCCAGCAGGCCGAACAGCACCAGGTAGCACAATGCCGCCCGGACACCCGGCACCAGCCCGGTGAGCGACAGCGGATCGCGCAGCACGTCGGCGAACCGGAGCAGGTAGTTGCTGATCAGCCACGGCCGCAGCGCGTGCAACTGCGGCACTGCCACCAGCACCTGCATCAGCACCGCCACCGACAGCACCGCGGCCATCGCCGCGATCGGCACCTCGGTCAGGGTCGAGATGAACAGCCCGATGGCAGCGATCGCGAACATCATCAGTGCCGCATAGCCGACCACCAGCGCCAGCCGGCCGATGCCATCGGCCAGGCTGGTCTGGGTTCCCGACAGCAGGGTCACCCGGCCGGCCGGGAACAGCGCGAACCCGGTCACCAGCCCCGCCACTGCCACCGCCGAGGCGGTGACCAGGCACCAGACCGCCGCCGCGGCGAACTTGACCAGCAGCAGCCGGGTGCGGCTGACCGGCACCGTGAGCAGGTAGCGCAGGGTGCCGGTACCGGCCTCGCCGGCGATCGACTCGCCGACCACCACCGACACCGCCATCGGCAGGAACACCGGGATCACCACCACCAGCGCGGTGAACGAGACGAAGATGCCGTTGTTGGTGATGTCGCCGAGCAGGCCCGCCGACTCCCCGGCCGCGGGATCGGTGGTCAGCTTGACCGCCACCCCGATGATGACCGGGATGGCCACCAGCGCCAGCAGCAGCAACTGGTTGCGCCGCCGGCGCAGCACCATGCCAATCTCGCTGGCCAGCAGCCGGCCGCCGAACCGGGCCGGCGCCGCGCCGCCGAGCCCCGCGCGTCCGCCGCCGAGCCCCGCGCGTCCGCGGCCGAGCACCGCGCCACCCGTCTCAACCGCTGACATCGAAACCCTCCCCGGTGAGCTGGACGAAGATGTCCTCGAGGTTGGGCTTGGCGACGGCGAAGCCGCGCACACCCACTCCGGCGGCGACCAGCGCGGCAACCACGGACTCCGGCTGGGCCTGCCCCAGCTCGGCCGAGGCGCAGCCGTCCTGCTCGCTGATCTCGGCCAGTCCCAGATCGGCCAGCACCGCCTTGGCAGCGCTGGAGTCCCGCGCCTCGACGCTGACCCGGACCCGCTGCTGGGCGGCCAGCTCGGCCATCGAGCCCTGCCACACCAGGCTGCCGGTACGCATCACCCCGACATGGCTGCAGACCTGGGACACCTCGCTGAGCAGGTGCGAGGAGACGAACACCGTGATCCCGTCCGCGGCCAGCTCCGCGATCAGGTGCCGCACCTCCCGGGTGCCCTGCGGGTCCAGGCCGTTGGTGGGCTCGTCCAGGACCAGCAGCCGCCTGGGCTGCAGCAGCGCGGCCGCGATCCCCAGCCGTTGCCGCATGCCGAGGGAGTAGTTGCGATACCGCTTGCCGGCGGCCGCACTCAGGCCCACCCGTTCCAGCGCGCTGCCGATCCGGGCGCTCGCGCCGCGCCGGTCGGCGGCCAGGTCGGCGGCGTCCAGCCGGGCCAGGTTCGCCCGGCCGGACAGGTAGGGATGGAAGGCCGGGCCCTCGACCAGCGCACCAACCTCGGGCAGCACCCGGCGGGCCTCGGCCGGGATCGGCGAGCCGAGCAGCGACACCGTGCCGGCACTGGGGTAGATCAGCCCCAGCAGCATCCGGATCGTGGTGGTCTTGCCCGAGCCGTTCGGGCCGAGGAAGCCGAACACCGATCCGACCGGCACCGCCAGGTCGATGCCGGCCACCGCGACCTGGCCGCCCCGGAACCGCTTGGTCAGCCCGGCGGTCTCGATGGCCGGCGTCGTCGCGCCAGCGGCCTGCACTGGCTGCTGTGGCCGGCTCCGCGGCCGGGCCAGCTGGGTCACTTCGCGGCCGCGGCGGCGTAGAGCAGCTCGGGATCGACCGCGCCGGCGAAGGTCCGGCCGTCGTCGGTGACCAGCACCGACAGCAGCGCCGAACGCAGCAGCCGTCCCGAGCCCCAGCTGCCCCGCACCTCGGGCAGACCCGTCAGCACCGCGCCCAACCCGCTGGAATCCGGGCCCGACTCGGTGCCGGCCAGCGGCAGCTTGGACGTCCCGGCCAGCTTGACGACCGTGGTCCAGCCGGTGCCGATCGTGCTGATGTCCGGTGCCCGGCCGGCGGCGGGACCACCCCGGCCGGGCGGCACGGGTGCCGCGGGCGGGGCCGCCGGGTTGGCCGCGCCGTCCTCCTTGACCGTCACGCCGGCCGGTGGCGTCCAGTCGAAGTTGTCCGCGCTGGGCATCGAGTCGGAGAACCGGGTGAAGGCGATGTCGATGGCGGGCCGGTCCGAACCACGGGCCAGCACCTGGACGCCCAGCGGGATCTTGGTCTTGCCGTCCACCGAGATCCGCACCGAGCCCACCCGCGACCGCTGGTCGCGGGGGTGCAGCACCAGCACGTAGGCGGCCCGGCCGGCCACCAGCGCCGCCCGCTCGGTGCTCACCTCGGTGGACGGATCGATCAGCGCCAACGCCCGCCGGGCGGCCTCGTCGGGGGTGATCGCCAGCGGGGTGCCCGGATGGGCCGCGGCATCGGCCGGCAGCACGAGGTGGCTGGCCGTCCGGGTGTCGGAGTTCCACTGCCAGAGTTCGCGGCCGTTGCGGAACACGTCCTGCTCGCCGAGCGAACTCAGCAGCGCGATCCGCTGCCGGGTCTGGCCGCCATACCAGACCCGGACGGTGTGCGAGCCGGTCAGCAGCCCGGCCAGCCCGGTCGCCGGATCGGCGCCGCTGATCTGCGGCAGCTCGGGCAGTCCCAGCGAGGCCTTCTCCACCACCGTTCCGGAGAACCCGACGAGCTTGGCATCGCCGACGGCGGCCAGCAGTTGGGCGGCCGACTGCGGCGGCAGGTTCGGATCGGCGCCGGCGTCGAGCGCGCCGCTGGCCAGCAGTGCGATCACCGTCGCAACGGCTGCCGGGGCCAGCCACCGGGCCAGCCGCCAGTGCCGGGCGAGGCCGGAGGCCGGGCCGAACCCGGGGGTGGCGGTGCTGGAAGGCTCAGGCATGCACCCAGGATCGGCCGGGCAGGCTGTGGACAGCCTGAGCGAGCCTGAGCCGGTGCTGAGCCGGAAGGCCCATGATCGCGCCATGCTGAACGCCGGGAGCCCGGTTTTCGCCGATGTCGGAGAGGTGGAGTGCCGATGCGGTTGCTGATCGTCGAGGACGAGCCGCGGATGGCGACCGCCCTGCAGCGCGGCCTGGTGGCCGAGGGCTTCACGGTCGAGGTGGCCTTCAACGGCCCGGACGGCCTGCACCTGGCCCGGGAGAACAGCTACGACGCCATCGTCTGCGACATCATGCTGCCGGGCCTGTCGGGTTACCGGCTGATCCAGGCGCTGCGGGCCGAGGCGAACTGGGTGCCGGTGCTGGTGCTGTCTGCCAAGGACGGCGAGTACGACGAGGCCGACGCGCTCGACCTGGGCGCCGACGACTACCTGGTGAAGCCGTTCTCGTTCGTGGTGCTGCTGGCCCGGCTGCGGGCGGTGCTGCGCCGCGGCGTCCGGCCCCGGCCGGCGATCCTCAGCTGCGGTGACCTCAGCCTGGACCCGGCGGCCCGGGCGGTGCGCCGCGGCGACACCGAGATCGAGCTGACGCCGCGGGAGTTCTCGCTGCTGGAGTACCTGATGCGCAGGGCCGGCGACGCGGTGAGCAAGGCCGACATCCTGCATCACGTGTGGGATGCCCACTACGAGGGCGACGCCAACGTGATCGAGGTCTACGTCGGCTACCTGCGCCGCAAGATCGACCTGCCCTTCGGACGGCACGCGGTGCAGACGGTGCGCGGGGCCGGCTACCGGCTGGCGACCGATGGCGGCTGACGGGTCGCTGCCGCAGCGGTGGCGGCGCCGCTCGCTGCCGCGCTGGTGGCGGCACCGGTCGCTGCGGGCCCGGATCACCGTGCTGGCCACCGCGCTGTTCAGCGTGGCCCTCGCGCTGGCGGGCGTGGTGCTGCTGGTCGCGGTGCGCGCGGCGCTGTTGAACACGCTGGACTCCTCGGCCCACCGGTCCGGCACCGAGGTGGCCGCCCTGGTGCAGTCCGGACGGTTGCCGGCGCAGGTGCTGGCCGGCAGTGGCGGGGTGTCGCTGGTGCAGGTGGTCGACGGCGACAACCGGGTGGTGGCCGCCTCGCCGGGCGCCGATACCGCCGTGTCGGTGCTGGAGCCCGGTGACCTGGCGCGGGTGCGCACCGGGCTGGAGCTGACCGTGTCGGGCGATCGGGCCTCGCTGGACGAGCCGCTGCGGGTGGTCGGGGTACGCGCGGACCTCCGGTCCGGTCAGCGCACCGTATTGGTCGGCACCGCGCTCGGCCGGCTCAACGACTCGTCCCGGCTGCTGCGGCGGGGGCTGTTGCTCGGCGGGCCGGCGGTGGTGGCGATCATGGCGGCGCTGACCTGGTGGCTGGTCGGCCTGACCCTGCGGCCGGTGGCGGCGCTGCAACGCGGTGCCGCCGAGTTGAGCGCCGCACGGCTGGCCCGTTCCCGGCTGCCGGTGCCGGTGGCCGCCGACGAGATCCGGACGCTGGCCACCACCCTGAACACCATGCTGGACCGGCTGGACAGCGCCACCGCAAAGCAGCGCCGGTTCGTCGGCGACGCCGCGCACGAGCTGCGCTCGCCGATCGCGTCGTTGCGGCTGCAGCTGGAGATCGCGCAGCGGCTGGACGGCGACGGACCGGCCGGCGAGCTGGCCGGCGAGGCGCTGCTGGACGTCGACCGGCTGTCGAACCTGATCGACGACCTGCTGCTGCTGGCTCGCTCCGACGAGCGCGGCCCGACGCAGGCGCACCGGCCGGTCCGCCTCGACGAGTTGGTCGCCGCGGTAGTGGCCGGCTACGGCGAGGCCCAGGTACCGGTACGGACCGGCGACTGCCTGCCCGCCGTGGTGCCGGGCAACTCCGACGGCCTGCACCGGGTGCTGGTCAACCTGATCGACAATGCCACCCGGTACGCCCGCAGCTCGGTCACCGTGTCGGTGAGCGCGCCGGCCGGCCGGCCCGATCTGGTGTGCCTGTCGGTGGCCGACGACGGCCCGGGGGTGCCGGCCGCCGAGCGCGAGCAGGTCTTCGACCGGTTCTACCGCCTCGACGACGCCCGCTCCCGGGCCGAGGGCGGTACCGGCCTGGGGCTGGCCATCGTCCGCGAGATCGTCACCGCGCACGGCGGCACCGTGCAGCTGCGCGACAACGACCCGGGACTGTTCGTCGACGTGCTGCTGCCGCTGGCCGAGCTTCGACGCGATGATTCGACGGGATGATTCGACGGGATGATTCGACGGGATGAGCAGCGGCCGGCGTGAAGGTCGCCGCCGCGCGGACTACCGTCATGGCACCAGACCCGCCTGCGAGGAGTGCCACCGTGGACTTTGCCGAGACGCCCGAGCAGCTGGCGCTGCGTGCCGCGGTCGCCGAGCTCGGAGCCGAGTTCGGCATCGACTACTGGCTGGCCAAGGCGCGCGCGCACGAGGTGACCACCGAGCTGTGGGAGAAGGCCGCCAGCCTCGGCTTCATCGGGGTGAACACCCCCGAGCAGTACGGCGGCGGCGGTGCCGGCATCACCGAACTCGCCATCGTCTGCGAGGAACTCGCCGCGGCCGGGGCGCCGTTGTTGCTGCTGGTGGTCTCGCCGGCGATCTGCGCCACCATCATCGCCGGCAGCGGCACCGAGGAGCAGCGGCAGCGCTGGCTGCCCGGGATGGCCGACGGCTCGATCAAGATGGCGTTCGCGATCACCGAGCCGGACGCGGGGCTGAACTCCCACAACCTGTCCACCAGTGCCGTGCGGCAGCCGGACGGCGACTATCTCGTCAACGGGCGCAAGTACTACATCTCGGCGGTCGACCAGGCCGACTACATCCTGGTGGTGGGCCAGTCGCCGGCCTCGCGCGAGGGTGGCTCGATCCGTCCGGCGCTGTTCGTGGTGCCGACCGACGCGCCGGGCCTGGAGTACCGGCCGATCGACATGGAACTGGTCTCGCCGGAACGGCAGTTCTTCTGCTACTTCGACGACGTGCGGGTGCCGATCGAGAACGTGATCGGCGGCTCGCTGGACGCCGCGCTGCCCGCGCTGTTCGCGGGCCTGAATCCGGAGCGGATCACCATCGCGGCGTTCTCGATCGGCACCGCCCGGTTCGCGCTGGGCCGGGCTGCCAGATACGCCAACGAGCGCACCGTCTGGAAGACGCCGATCGGCGCGCACCAGGCGATCGCGCATCCGCTGGCAAAGGCTTACATCGAAACGGAATTGGCCAAGCTCATGGTCTACAAGGCCGCTGCCCTGCATGACTCGGGGAATGCGATGGCCGCCGGCGAGGCGTCCAACATGGCCAAGTACGCCGCGGGCGAGGCCGCCTGGAATGCCCTGGATGCGGCCATCCAGACCCATGGCGGCAACGGCCT
>JAVEEO010000235.1 GCA_030840415.1 Pseudonocardiales bacterium
CGAGAATGACCTCGCGGCTGATGTGCTCGAAGAAGTTGCTGATGAAGACCACATCGATGGACTGCTCGGCGATGTCCACCAGATCGTCCGAGCGCAGCACGTGGGTCTCGACGCCACTTGCCGCCCGCAGCTTGACGTCGGGATTGAGGTCGACCGCGATCCGCCGTCCGGCCCGGATGTTGTTGATGAACTCGCAGTGCCCGGCCGCCAGGTCGAGCACCACGGCGTCCTCGGCGACCCAGTTCTGGAAGAAGTGCTCGCACAACACGTCCCAGGTTTCCTGGCGCTGCTCGGACTCCTTGTCGAACCGGTTCCGGTAGAGCGTCTTCAGCCCGTTTGACTCGAGTTCCACAGGTAGCGGCCGTCTTTCCGTTTCGTGGACATCGGCGGGATCACCGTTATGGCAACGATACCTGGAACAGTCCGCTGCCAGCGCAACCCGGACCGTGACGGCGCGCGGCCGTGTAGCCTGGGCCCATCATGCGCGCGCTGCTCCTCCTTCGCGGCCGCGACGAGGCACTGGGACGCTGAGCCGGCGCAGCCGAGGCTGCGGGTCACGTCCGGTCGGCCCCCTCGTCGCGGGATGACGTGCTGTGCCGACTCGTCCGTCTTTTCCGGCCCACTTCCGCGCCTCCAGGAGCCCTGCCATGCCTCACCCGAGCACCCCTCGACGCAGCACCCAGCAGCCCACCACCATGCCGGCCCACCGCTACCGGGCCTTTCCCGCCGTCGACCTGCCGGACCGGCGGTGGCCCTCGGCCACCATCACCCAGGCACCCCGCTGGCTGTCGACCGACCTGCGCGACGGCAACCAGGCCCTGATCGACCCGATGAACACCGCCCGCAAGCGCGCCATGTTCGACCTGCTGGTGCGGCTGGGCTACAAGGAGATCGAGGTCGGGTTCCCGGCCGCCAGCCAGACCGACTTCGACTTCGTCCGCGAGCTCATCGACACCGACCGGGTACCCGAGGACGTCACCATCTCGGTGCTGACCCAGGCCCGCGACGAGCTGATCGAGCGGACCGTCCAGTCGCTGGTGGGCGCCCACCGGGCCACCGTGCACCTCTACAACGCCGCCGCCCCGGTGTTCCGCGAGGTGGTGTTCGGCTTTCCCGGGAACGGCCGCGAGCAGTGCACCGCGATCGCCGTCGACGGCACCCGGTCGATCCTGAAGTACGCCGAGCAGTACCTGCAGGCGGGTGCGTCGTCTGCGACGGCCACCGAGTTCGGCTTCGAGTACTCCCCCGAGATCTTCATGGACACCGAGCTGGACTACGCGCTGGAGATCTGCTCGGAGGTGATGAACGTCTGGCAGCCCGAACCGGGCCGCGAGATCGTGCTGAACCTGCCGTGCACGGTGGAGCGCTCCACCCCGAACGTCTACGCCGACCAGATCGAGTGGATGAGCCGGAACCTGCCCAACCGCGAGCACATCGCGCTGTCGGTGCACACCCACAACGACCGGGGCACCGCGGTGGCCGATGCCGAACTGGCGATGCTGGCCGGTGCCGACCGGATCGAGGGCTGCCTGTTCGGCAACGGCGAGCGCTCCGGCAACGTCGACCTGGTGACGCTGGGGCTCAACCTCTACAGCCAGGGCATCGACCCCGAGATCGACTTCTCCGACATCGACGAGATCCGCCGGACGGCCGAGTACTGCAACCGGATCGGGGTGCACGAGCGTCACCCCTATGCCGGTGACCTGGTCTACACCTCGTTCTCGGGCTCCCACCAGGACGCGATCAACAAGGGCTTCTACGCGATGGAACGGGCCGCGGCCGAAGCCGGCATCCCGATCGAGCAGATGCCGTGGGCCATTCCGTACCTGCCGATCGACCCCAAGGACGTCGGGCGCAGCTACGAGGCGGTGATCCGGGTCAACAGCCAGTCCGGCAAGGGCGGCGTCGCCTACATCATGAAGACCGAGCACTCGCTGGACCTGCCCCGCCGGCTGCAGATCGAGTTCAGCCAGGTCATCCAGCGGGTTGCCGACGGCGAGGGCGGCGAGATCGACGCCGAGACGATGTGGACGATCTTCGAGTCGGAGTACCTGTTCCGGTCCAACGCCGCCTTCGAGCTGAAGTCCTTCACCGCATCGTCTGAGGACGGCGTGGACCGGGTGCGTGCGGTGGTCACCGCCTTCGGCCGGGACTGGCCGGTCTCGGGGGTGGGCAACGGCCCGATCGCCGCCTTCTGCAGCGCGATCTCCGAGCCGGACATGGGCCTGGGCGGCATCGGCGTCCGGGTGCTGGACTACTCCGAGCACGCGCTGACCTCCGGCGGCGACGCCGAGGCCGCCGCCTACCTCGAGATCGAGGTGGGCGATGAGGTGCTGTGGGGCGTCGGGATCAGCGAGTCGATCGTCGGGGCGTCGCTGCGCGCGGTGATGAGCGCGGTGAACCGGATCGCCCGGACCCGGTGAACCGGCGCGGGCTGGGACGCGGCGCCGGAGCTCCGGGACCCGCTCAGGTCACGACGAACTGCTGGAACATGCGTTCCAGCAGGTCGGTGCCGCGTCGCAGGCCCTCGATGTCAACCCGCTCGTCGTCACCGTGCATCGCGGTGATGGCGGCGTTGTCCACCACGTAGGGGTAGATGCCATAGACCGGGATTCCCTTCTCGCGCCACGGCTTTCCACTCGTGCCGGCCTCGAACATGGCCGGTACTGCCGGCGCTGCCGGGTAGGTCTGCCGCGCTGCCCGTTGCCAGGCGGCGAACACGTCCGTGTCGACCGGTGCGGGCGTGAACGCCGCGTCGCGCTCCCAGCGCGCCATGGTGTCCGCCGCCGTCTCGCCGGGCTGTCCCAGCAGGGACAGCTCGGCGTCGTCGCCGACGAGTTCTCGCAGCTGGTCCACCAACTGCTGGGGCGGCTGGGCCTGCGGGGTGAACCGCACCTGCAGCACGACCGATGCCTGGCCGGGAATGATGTTGGCCCGCAGGCCGCCGTCCTGGATGACGAAGGCGATGGTCGCCCGCAGCATGGCGTTGTGCAGCCACGGGTAGGAGCTGGTCCGCACCACGTCGGCGGCCGCCGCCGTCAGCGCGTCGGGATCCTCGGCTACCAGCAGCGCGCGAACGGCATCACGGAATCGGGGATCAGCCGTCGAGTCGGCCAGTGCCCGGAAGTAGTTCCGGTTCAGCTCGGTGAGCACCACCGGTGCCTGGAATCCCTCGACCCGGCTGACCACCTCGGCCAACCGGGCAATAGCTGACTGGGTCTCCGGCCGGGAGGAATGGGTGGTGGTCCCGTTCGCGGTCAGCCGGACAGCTCCGAAGACCCGCTCCTGACAGGTCATCGACGCCAGCATCGGCGTGTGTCCGTCCCGCTGGGCCAGCGTCCAGCCGCCCTCGGTGACGACGGTCGCCACGTCGACCTCGTCCCAGTGTTGTCGCACCAGCCACCGGGTGCTGAACCAGCCGCCCTCCTCGTCGCAGTCGGACAGGAACACGATGTCGCGG
>JAVEEO010000238.1 GCA_030840415.1 Pseudonocardiales bacterium
TCCCAGCCGTCGCGGTTTCGGTCGCACTGGCTGCCACGCTGCTGCCTCCATCCCGGGACTCGACCGGCCCTGACCGGCCCTGACCGGCCCCGACCGGCCCTACCCGGCATCAGCCGGGGCCTCGCGGCGGGATCGACCCGGCGGGACGAAGGAAGCTCACCGAGGCACGGTGCTTCGGATGCTAACCGCGATCCCCGGCGAAGCCGGGCAGGCGGGGCGGGCGTGGCGGATCGAGCCGGCCGGCGGTTCAGCGCACCAGTACCCGCACGCTGTGCAGCCCGGTGGCCCCGGACGGGAACGGATCGGTCTCGACCTCGACCTGGCCGACCCCGGCGCCGTCGAAGGCCCGGACCCGCAACCGGTGCTCGCCGGCGGACTCCGGCGTCCAGAGGTAGACCCACTGCCGCCAGGTGTCGGTCGACGGGACCGGCGCCAGCGTCGCCTCCCGCCAGGGGCCGTCGTCGACCTGCACCTGGACCCGCGACACCCCGACGTGCTGGTCCCAGGCCACCCCGGCCACCGGCACCGTGCTGCCGACCCGCAGCGCACCCGGCGGCACCGGCCGGTCGATCCGGGACGACAGCTTCACCGGACCGCGGGCCGTCCAGCCGCCCCGGACCCAGTACGCCTGGAAGTCGGCGAAAGTGGTGGCCCGCAGCTCGGTGATCCACTTGCACGCCGAGACGTAGCCGTACAACCCCGGCACCACCATCCGCACCGGGAAGCCGTGCTCGGTGGTCAGCGGCTCGCCGTTCATACCGACCGCCAGCATCGCGTCCCGACCGTCCATCACCACCGCGGTCGGCGAGCCGATCGTCATGCCGTCGCTGGACGAGGCGACCAGCTGGTCGGCCTGCGGCGAGATGCCGGCCTCGCGCAGCAGGTCGGCCAGCAGCACGCCGCGGAAGGTGGCATTGCCGATCAGCTCGCCGCCGACCTCGTTGGACACGCAGGCCAGGGTGATCCAGCGCTCGACCAGCGGCCTGGCCAGCAGGTCGGCGAAGCTCAGGGTCAGCGGCCGCTCGACCATGCCGGTGATCCGCAGCTTCCAGGTGGTGGGGTCGAGCTGCGGGACCCGCAGCGCGGTGTCGATCCGGTAGAACCGGTCCGCCGGCGTCCGGAACGGCACCGAGGTCAGCCCGCGGTCGAAGTTGTTGGCACCGCTCGTGCCGCCGGCCGCCTGTGCCGAGGCCGACGGCAGCGGGCCGGGGCCGGAGACCGGTTCGGGCAGCCGGATCGCCGCGCGCGCCGCCGCGGCGTCGAAGCGGCGGCGCTGCAACGCCCGGCCGCCGATCCCGCCGAACACCGCCAGCCCGGCGCCGGCCAGCCCGCCCCGCAGGAACCGGCGCCGGTCGGCCAGCAACTGCCCGGCCGGCCGCGGTTCGACGTCGGTGCCGGCCACCGACCGGACCAGCACCACCAGGACAGCCATCGCCGCCAGCGCTCCGACCAGCGAGGGCACCACGTCACTGCCGTGCGCGGCATTGGCGGTCAGCGCGCAGTAGCTGCCGATCGCGCCGAGCAGCGCGATACCGGCCAGCCCCAGCCGCAGCGACCGGAGCGCCAGCAGGCCGATCAGCACCGCGAGCACCGCCAGCACCGTGTAGATGCCGCCGAGCAGCACCGCCTTGTCGCTGGTGCCGAACTGCTTGATGGCCCACCGCTTCACCGGCTCGGGGGTCAGCACGATGAACCGGTTGCCGACCGCGATCACCGGCGAGGCGGCCGGCCGGACCAGGGCGGCGACCAGCTCACCGACGCCGACCGCCACGCCGGCCGCCAGCAGCCCGACCAGGGCCGAGAGTCCGAGCCCGCGGGCGGTGGGCGGTGTCATCCCCTCATGATCACCCAGCACGGCCGTCCTTACGAACCGGCATCGCCGGCCAGCGCGGCCATCAGCCGGGTGCGGCGCGGAGTGGCGCCGATGTCGCGAACCGCCCGGGCCAGCGCCGGCCCGCTGCCGTGCACCACCGACAGGTGGGCCTGGGCCCTGGTCAGAGCGGTGTAGACCAGCGGCCGGGACAGCATCCGGCCGGCCTCGGGCGGCAGCACCACGACCACCGCGCGGAACTCCGAGCCCTGCGCCCGGTGCACCGTGATCGCCCAGCCGTGGCTGATGTCGGCCAGTGTCTTGCCCGACACCTCCGCCAGCGCCGGCGCCGTGGTGCCGAAGTCGATGGTGACCACCCGGTCCCGGACCGCCGTCACCGTCCCGACCTCGCCGTTGGCGAAGCCGGTGGGGGTGGCCTCCAGGTGGTTTGCGGTGGCCACCACCCGGTCCCCGGGGTCGAAGCGCTGCGCGGACTTGCGAAACGGCGCCGGGTTGAGCCGGGCCTTGAGCGCGGCGTTCAGCTCGATGGTGCCGGCCGGCCCGCGGTGTACCGGGGTCACCACCTGGATCTGGTCGGTCTCGATGCCCAGCGCTCGGGGGATCGAGTCGGTCATCAGCTGCACCACCCGGTGCGCGCAGTCGGCCGACCCGCGGGCCGGGACGATCACCACCTCGCGGTCGGCGGAGTCCACCGCGGGCAGTTGGCCGGACCGCACCGCGGTCGCCAGCCGGGCGATCGCGCCACCGGCGTCCTGCCGGTACAGGGTGGCCAGCTCGACCACCGGCACCGCGCCCGAGCCGATCAGGTCGGCCAGCACCTGGCCCGGCCCGATCGAGGGCAACTGCGCCGAGTCGCCGACGAACATCAGGTGGGTGCCGTCGGCGCAGGCCCGCAGCAACGCGGCGGCAAGCTCCACGTCCAGCATCGAGGCCTCGTCGACCACCACCAGGTGCTCATCCAGCGGCCAGTCCGCACCGCGGGCGAACCCGGCGCTGAAGTCGACCTCGCCGCCCTCGCCGGCCCGGGGCTGGACGCCCAGCAGCCGGTGGATCGTCATCGCCTCCGCGTCGCACAGCTCGGCCAGCCGCTTGGCGGCCCGGCCGGTGGGCGCGGCCAGCGCGACCGACTTGCCGAGCCGGCCGGCCTCGCGCACCACGGTGGCCACTGTGCGGCTCTTGCCGGTGCCCGGGCCGCCGGTCAGCACGCTCACCCCGTGCGCCAGCGCGTTGCCGACCGCGCTGCGCTGCACCGCGTCCAAGCCGTCAGCGCCGTCCGGCCCGCCCTGGGGCTCCCTGGCCTGCTTGCCCCCGGCCCGGGACCGGCGGCCCTTCTTCACCGGCGCCAGCGGGCTGGCCGAACGGATCAGCCGGTGTACCGACGCGGCGATCTCGGCCTCGGCCGCGGCGTAGCGGCTGAGCGCCAGCAACGGCTCGGCCGGCCCCGCCGCTACCGCCTGTACCGTCTCGCCGGCGCAGGCATCGGCGATCGCCTGGTCCGGATCGCCGATCCGGTACAGCTCCAGGTCGAGCTTGACCTCAGCCGCCGGCCACACCGTGTGTCCCTCGCGGGCGGCCCGGGCCAGCACGTAGCCGACCAGCGCCCGGGACCGGCGCGAATCGGAGGCCGTCACGCCGGGGATCGCCACCCGGGCCAGGGCGTCGGCGTCGGGGACGTCCACCCCGGGCAGCTGGAGCAGCCGCCACGGGTCATCGCGCAGCAGCCGGTGCGCCCCGGCGCCGAACAGTTCGACCGCGCGGCCGGCCAGCCGGACCGGCAGCCCCGCGGCCAGCAGCAGTTGCACCACCTCCAGGGCCGGCTGGGCGGCCAGGTAGGAGGAGTACAGCCGGCCGGCCCGCAGCTGTCCCACCCTGGGCAGCCGGACCAGCGCCTCGACGGTGACGTCGGCCGGGCCGCGGATGCCGGCCTCTGCCAGCTCGGCGGCCAGCGTGCTGCCCAGCCCGGGCCACAGGCCGGCCGAGCAGAACGCGGCGAACGCCTTCCGGTCCGGGGCGGCGGGGTGCTCGGTGGGGGCGGATCCGGTCAGCGGACGTCCTCGGGATAGCCCGACCAGGGGGCCGAGACGTCGTCCAGCGCCAACTGGATCTCCAGCGGCAACTCCACCGCCAGCGACTGCACGGCGGCGGTCAGCTGGCCGAGGGTGCGGGCACCGACGATGGCCGCGGCCACCCCGGGACGGTTGCGCAGCCAGGACAGCGCGACGGTGATCGGCGAGGTTGCCAGCCCGTCCGCCGCGGTGGCGACCGCCTCGACGATGCCCACCTGGCGGCTGTCGGAGTAGCTGGCCAGGCTCCGGCCCTGGGCCGCGCCGCGCGAGTCCGAGGGCACCCCGTGCCGGTACTTGCCGGTGAGCACCCCGCCGCCCAGCGGCGAGTAGGCCAGAATCCCCAGCCCGAGCTCCAGGCAGGCCGGCAGCACCTCGCGCTCGATGCCGCGCTCCAGCAGCGAGTACCGCACCTGGTTGGACACCAGCGGCGCCCGCCCGGGCACCGCCCGCTGCCAGGTGGCGGCCTGGGCGGTGCGCCACCCCGGGTAATTCGACACCCCGGCGTAGCGGACCTTGCCGGAGCTGATCGCGGTGTCCAGGGCTGCCAGCGTCTCCTCGGCCGGCACCTGAGAATCGACGGTGTGCACCTGCCACAGGTCCAGGTGGTCCACGCCCAGGTTGGTCAGCGACTCGTCCAGGGTGCTCAGCAGCGCGCCCCGCGAGGCGTTCACCGAGCGCTGGTCGCCGTCCCACCGCAGGCCGGCCTTGCCTGCCAGCAGCAGTTCCGAACGCGGCACCACGTCGGCGATCAGGGCGCCCAGGATCCGCTCGGCGTCGCCGTGCGAGTACGAGGCGGCGGTGTCGACCAGGGTGCCGCCGGCGTCATGGAAGGCGACCAGGATGGCGGCCGCCTCGTCCGGGTCGGTGCCGGCACCCCACGTCATGGTTCCCAGCCCCAGCCGGGACACCCACAGCCCGCTGCGGCCCACCCTTCGCTGTTCCATGGGTGCGGACGCTATCGCCCCGATGGCCGCGGCTACCCTTCGCCAGGAGCCGAACACCGGAGGCTGCATGCGGCTGGGACTCAACCTG
>JAVEEO010000266.1 GCA_030840415.1 Pseudonocardiales bacterium
GACCATCTACATCATGGCGTTCGACGACACCCCGGGGTCGGGCAACGGCGGCACCTTGCAGATCTCGGTCGACAACGCGCCCCCGCCGCCGGACCTGTCAGTGACCGTCGACCCCGTCGGGAGCTTCAACTCCCACACCGGTGTCGCCACCATCCGCGGGAGCGTGACCTGCACCGGCGGTGATTTCGTCGACTTGGAGACCGACCTGCGCCAGAAGGTCGGTCGGGTCGCGATCACCGGCTTCGGGTTCGCGGAATTGCCCTGTGACGGAACCTCTCGCTGGTCCATCGACATCCTCGGCGATAACGGCCGCTTCGGTGGCGGCAAGGTCGCCACTGTCGAGTTCAGCTTCGCGTGCGGAGCCGTCTTCTGCAGTCAAGGCTTCAGCACGCAGACGGTGACCCTCAAGAGCGCGAAGAAGTAGCCGGGCGCAGCACCGGGCCGGCGGCTCACGGGCCTCGGCAGGGACGGCGCCTTGCCGTCCCTGCCGGGAGTTCCACCGGGTCGCTCGACACGCTCGGGTTCGCTCACCTAGCCAGCGGAGCCGACTCGGAGCGAGTGTGAGAGAAGACGTTTAGCTCTCGATCTGTGCCCTCGGCAGGGTTCGAACCTGCGACCTACCGCTTAGAAGGCGGGAGCTCTATCCGCTGAGCTACGAGGGCCTGGGGTCATGCTAGCGACCCCCGTCCGGGGCCAAGCCGGCCTAATCCGGATCGGGACGGGCTTGCCGCGCCGGGGCCAGGGCACCGAGTTCCTGCCAGCCTTGGCAGAATTACCGCCGACCGCTGGAATCCTGCCAGGACAGGACGCAGAATCGGCTCATGACCCTGCGCAAGATCGTCGTGCTGATCTACCCCGGCATGCGCCCGTTCGAGTTCGGGATCGCCTGCGAAGCGTTCGGGATCGACCGCTCGGACGACGGGCTGCCGAGCTATCACTTCGTGGTGGCCTCCGAGACCGCCGAACCGGTGCCCACCTCCAACGGCTTCACGATCACAGCCAGCCGCCGCTTCGACGAGGCGCTGGACGCCGACCTGGTGATCGTCTCGGCCGGGCCCGAGGACGGGCTGCCGGCCGCGCTGCCGGCCACCCTGGCCGCCGCGCACGCCGGCGGCGCTGCCGTGATGGGACTGTGCACGGGCGCCTACGCCCTCGGTGCGGCCGGCCTGCTGGACGGCCGCCGCTGCACCACCCACTGGCGGCACGCCGACGCGCTGGCCGCCCGGTTCCCGGCCGCACAGGTCGACCCGAACGTCCTCTACGTGTGCGAGGACCGGGTCTACACCTCCGCCGGCACCGCGGCGGGCCTGGATCTCTGCCTGCACGTGATGCGCACCGAGCACGGTGCCCGGGTCGCCAACGCGGTGGCCCGGCGGATGGTGATGCCGGCGCACCGGGCCGGTGGCCAGGCGCAGTACATCGAGGCGCCGGTGCCGCCGACCGGCTCGGACGGGCTGGCGGAGTTGATGGACGCGCTGCTGGCCGAACTGCCGGCCGAGCACACCGTCAACTCGATGGCGGCCCGGGTGAACATGAGTCCGCGGACCTTCGCCCGCCGGTTCGCCGAGGCCACCGGCACCACCCCGCACGCCTGGCTGCTGCGCCAGCGGGTGCTGTTCGCCCGCCGCCAGCTCGAGGCCGGCCGGGAGCCGATCGAGCTGATCGCCCGGCGGTCGGGCTTCGGGACCGCGGCGTTGCTGCGCCACCACTTCCAGCGGCACACCGGGGTTGCCCCGACGGCGTACCGGCGGGCGTTCTCCACCACCGGCTCGCCGGTCTGATTGCTGCTGCCGCGGCCTCTGGCCAGATCATCGCAGCCGGCGACGGGCTGGCGGTGATGAGTTGCCACCGCTACCTTTTGTCCCCTTGACGAAGTAGATAGCTAAAGAGGAATCTTATGGGGCTTTCTCCAACTGTGCGTTGCTTCTACTAACTCACGGGCGCATGCGTAACCGGCCTCCAGATCTCGCCGGAAGTGCACCTGCCGACCACGGCCGAGGAGTGGGTAGTGCCGATAGATATGGCGTTCCTGGTCACGGATCGGGATTACTACCAACCCTGGGACACCGCCGATCCCGGTCCGCGGTACCACCCCGGTCCACTGCGGGCCGGGTGGCAGTCCCATGATGTCGGGCCCTGGACCCATTGGGGTCCATCGGGTCTGGTTCTGCCGGACCAGGGCTGGAAGGTCCACGTGTCCAGTTCGCTGGTCAACGCGCAACCCGTGCTGACCGTGGTCGCGACGGCCTGCGCCGATTTGGGTGTTGCGTTCAAGCACCTGGCCGGTCGGCGGATGTTCGTGCTGATGCACGACAAGCACGCGGCCCGGGTGCAAGCCGGCAAGTTCTGCGCGCTGTATCCACCGACGCAGCAGTGTGCGCTGGAGTTGATGCAGCGGCTGTCGCGCGAACTCTCCGGGGTCAGCGGCCCCTTCGTGCTGACCGACCGCCGGTTCGGTACCAGCGAGTGCGTGTCCTACCGGTACGGAGGGTTCCGCAGCCGCGCCCGGGTGAACAGCGACGGCATGCAGGTGCATTTCCTGGTCGGGCCGGACGGAACGGAGATCGAGGACGAGCGGCGGCCGGAGTTCCACCTGCCGGCTGGGTTGTCCGACCCGTTCCGGGAACAGCAGCAGGCGGCATCCTCGTCCGGTCCGGTGACGCTGCACGGCTACCGGTTTGAGTCAGCCATCCAGCACAGCAATGCCGGCGGCGCCTACCGGTTCCGCTCCGAGCGAGGGGAACGGGTATTCGTCAAGGAGGCCCGGGCCCACAACGGCTACACCAGTGACGGTGTGGATGCGAAGTCCCGGCTGGCGGCTGAATTCCTGACGTTGCAGGCGATCCACGGCCGCGAGCCCGGCCTGTGCCCACGGCCGGTGGAGCTCTTCCACGAGTGGGAACACAGCTACCTGGTCACCGAGCTGGTGTCCGGCGTCTCGTTGTACCAGTGGATGATCGCCAACAACGCCGCGCTGGAGACCAAGACGGCCGGAGCGGCGCTCACCGAGTACTACCGGCGCGGCTTGAACGTGCTCGACCAACTCGACAAGCAGCTACGCCGGCTGCACGAGCTCGGCTTCGTCTTCATCGACGTGAGCCCGAACAATGTGCTGGTCGATGACGACGACCGGGTTCGGTTGATCGATTTCGAAGGTGTCCAACCCATCGCCGAGGTGCGCCGGATCCTGGGAACGCCCGGCTACCAGCATCCGGAGCCGCGGACGCTAGCGGAGCGGGATCCACGCGAGCTCGATCGGTACGGACTGGCCGCGCTGGCGCTGCTGATGCTCTTTCCACTGCACGACTCGGCCGAACGACACCCGGCGGTGCTGGACCACCTGCACGCTGACCTGCTCGAGATCGCGCCCATTCCGCCCCGGCTGTGGCAGTGGGCGACGACGTACTACCGTTCGAGCGAGGAATCGGTGCTGCCCACGCCTGATGTCATCCGGCAGGACACCACGGGTGCCCTGCGCTGGTTGGCCGACCGCACCGCGGATTGGCTGGAAGCGGTTGCACAACCGGACCATCCAGGTACGGTGTATCCGACCAGCCCGATGGGCTATGAGACCAATACCCGGGCCTTGGCCGCCGGCACCGCTGGTGTGCTGTACGCGCTGAACTCCGCGGGCCGGCAGTGCGATCCGGCTGTGATCGCCAGATTGCGCAACGATTCACTGGCAGCCCTCAGCACGACCGGTCCAGGATTGCTGGTGGGCAACACCGGAATTGCCTGGGTACTGGCCGAACTGGGGGAGCCGGAAGCGGCCGAAACCCTGTTCGCCGCCGCGGCGGCTCACCCGCTGAACGACACCTCCGCCACCTTCAGTGGCGGGGCAGCCGGTACCGCCTATGGCCTGTTGGCACACTACCGCCGTACCGGTGACCAGCGCTGGCTGGATTGTGCTCAGCGGTTGCTCGAACGCATTCCCGAGGGGGAGGCGCTCGACTCCCAACTGAACCCGACCAGGCGCTCGGGACTGGTAGGCGGCCGGAGCGGTGTGGCACTTGCGCTGCACCAGTTGTACCGCGTCACCGGTGATCCAGCCGTATTCGACAGGGGATTCCGGCTGCTGGCCGATGAACTCCGCTACGCCGAAGCGATACCGGTAGACGCTCTCGCGTTCCGGGCAGCCGACAACGACCGCAGGCTCTGGCCGTACCTGTTCGCTGGCAGCGCCGGATACGCCGAGGTGCTGTCGCGGTATCTGGCCGATCGCCCGGACGCGCGGTTCGAGGCCGATACCGAGCTGAGCGCGGCCGATGCTCTGGAGCGATGCCTGCGGGCCTGCGCGGCCCGCTTCGCCGCGCTCCCCGGCCTGTTCCCGGGGCTGGCCGGCCTGGCGGTGTGCTCTGCCGCGGCGGGGCGGCGGCTGAACCGGCCCGAGCTCGTCGATTCCGCGATGGCCAGCGCTCGTGGCCTGTTCCGCTACGCGGTTCCCCGGCCGGGCGGAGTTGGCTGGCTGGGGGAGCCGGGTCAGCGACTGTCCGGTGATCTCTGGTCCGGCGCCGCCGGGATTCTGATCGCGCTGGGCCGGATCACGGAGCCGGAGTCGAGCTCCTTCGACGTGCGCATCGCACGAATGGCCGCGCCGGAGGACCTTGTTCGCCCGCTACCGGATGAGAGGAGGGACCACCATGGAGGACATTTTGCGCTTGCAGACTGAGGAGGCGGAGTACGACCCGTTTGCCTGCGGCCGGATCACGCTCAGCAGCAGCGGCAGCGTCTGCCAGTGACGTTCAACACCTGCCGGGCTCGGCCTCACCGAGCCCGGCAGGCTCAGGCCTGGGGCCTGCCGGCGTGCTCGCGGATCAGCCGCGCATAGATCTCGCCGCTGAGCTTGAGCGTCCTGCGCTGGCTCTCGAAATCCACGTGGGCCAGGCCGAAGCGCGGCCAGTAGCCGTAGGACCACTCGAAGTTGTCCAGCAGCGACCAGGCGAAGTAGCCCTTCACGGGCGCTCCCTGGGCCGCCGCGCTGGACATCGCCTCAACGTGCTCGAGCAGGTAGTCGGCTCGGTCGGAGTCCTCGACGTAGCCGTTGGCATCCGGCTCGTCCAGGAACGCCGCACCGTTCTCGGTTACATAGATGGCCGGTGCGCCGTAGTCCTTGGTCAGGCGCAGCAGCAGTTCCTCCAGGCCCGGAGCGTGCACCTCCCAGCCCAGCGCGGTCGTTTTGGCGCCGGCCACCGGCACCTCGCGATAGCCCAGGGTGGCCACGCTCGGATCGTGGCGAACCCGCATCCGCATGTAGTAATTGAGCCCCAGGAAGTCCAGCGGCGCGGCGATGGTGTCCAGGTCGCCGGCAACCTGCGGCAGCGGCACGCCGTAGAGCGCGACCATGTCCTCGGGAAAGCCGCGGTCCGAGATCGGGTCGAGCCACCAGCGGTTGGTATGGCCGTCCGCGCGCCGCGCCGCGAGCCGGTCCGCCTCGCTGGTCGAAGCCGGCTCGCACGGGCTCAGGTTGTTGACGATGCCGATCGACGGCGTACCGGTCGCCGCCGCCCGGACCGCCTCGACTCCCAGACCGTGCGCCAGCAGCAGGTGGTAGGAGGCGTACACGGCGCTGCGCAGATCGCGGGTGCCAGGGGCCATCCGGCCTTCCAGGTGCCCGATCCAGGCCGAGCACAGCGGCTCGTTCAGGGTCACCCAGTCGCTGACCCGGTCGCCGAGCCGCTGCGCGACGAGGCCGGCGTAGTCGGCGAACCGGTAGGCGGTGTCTCGGGCGGTCCAGCCGCCCTCGTGCTGTAGTGCGGAGGGCAGATCCCAGTGGTAGAGCGTGGCAAACGGCCGGATGCCCGCGGCCAGCAGATCGTCGACGAGCCGGTCGTAGTAGGCCAGCCCGGGTTCGTTGACCGGCCCCCGCCCGGTCGGCTGCACCCGCGGCCAGGCGATCGAGAACCGGTAGGAATTCACCCCGACCTGGTTCAGCAACGCCAGGTCCTCGGGCCAGCGGCGGTAGGAATCACAGGCGACGGCACCGGTATCGCCACCGTCGATGGTGCCGGGGGTTCGGCAGAAGTCGTCCCAGATGGAGGGTTGGCGGCCGTCGGCGTCGAGCGCGCCCTCGATCTGGAACGCCGAGGTGGCCACCCCCCAGGCGAAGTCGGTGCCGAGCGCGCTGTAGTCGTCCATCGGTGGTTCTCCGGATCGGTCTCGGGTACGGGAGCGGCCTGCGCCCATCGGCTACTTCACCGCACCGGCGGTCATGCCGGCGACCAGGAATCGCTGCAGCAGCAAGAAGCCGATGACCACCGGAAGGCTGACGGTCAGGGAGGCCGCCATGATCTGGTTCCAATAGATGTTGTTCTGGGTGGCATAGCCTTGCAATCCCACCGCCAATGTCCGGGTCGAGTCGTCGGTCATCACCGAAGCGAACAGCACCTCACCCCAGGCCGTCATGAACGCATAGATGGCGACCGCCACGATGCCCGGTAGCGCCGCGGGCACCACCACCCGGAACAGCGCGCCGAGCGGGCCGTTGCCGTCGACCTTGGCCGCCTCGTCCAGCTCGCGCGGGATGGAGTCCAGGTAGCCGACCAGCATCCAGATCGAGAACGGCAGGGTGAAGGTCAGGTAGGTGATGATCAGGCCCAGCCTGCTGCCGTACAACGGCAGGCCGGTCGCTTCCCCGAGGTTTACGAAGATCACGAACAGTGGCAGCAGGAACAGGATCCCGGGAAACATCTGGGTGGACAGCACCACAACCGAGAACGCCTGACGGCCGCGGAAGCGGTACCGGCTCACGGCGTAGCCGGCCAGCAGCGCGATGGCCACCGAGGCCAGCGACGCGATCGAGGAGACCACGACGCTATTGAGGAAGTAGCGCGCCAGCGGGATGGTGTGCCACATGTCGACGAACGGCTGCAGCGTCAGCCGGGTCGGAAACCAGGCGAAGTTCCCCTGCACGTCGGCCAGGGGTTTCAACGCCGAAGTCACCATCACATAGATCGGCAGCAGCGTGAACCCGCTCAGCACGCTCAGGCCCACCCGGCGGGTCCACCGGAACCAGGTCGGCTCACGCATCGGACGTCCTCGGCTCGCCGCTCCGGTTGACCACGAGCAGATACAGCCCGGTCACGGCGAGCAGGAACAGCAGCAGCAGCACCGACATCGCCGAGCCGGTGCCGAAGTTCCAGTTGACGAAGGAGTTCTGGTAGATGTGCATGGAGATCAGGTCCGCCTGCCGGGGAGCCGACTTGCCGAACAGCGTGTACGGCGTGGTGAAGTCGTTGAACGTCCAGAGGAAGAGCACCAGCACCAGCACCCGGTTGACCGGTGCCAGCAGCGGTAGCGTCACCCGGCGCAACTGGCCGGTGATGCCGGCGCCGTCCAGCGCGGCCGCTTCGTAGAGCTCGGTAGGAATGCTCTGCATGCCGGCTGTCAGGCAGAGAAAGGCGAACGGCCAGGTTCGCCAGACGGTGACCACGACGAGTGACAGGAAGCTGTTGTCGCCGATCAGCCAGAACGGCCGTTGGGAGGCCAGGTGCAACTGGTCGACCAGGACGTGGTTCACCACGCCGGTGTCACGCTGCAGCATGAAACTCCAGGTGATCACGGAAGCGAACACCGGCATCGCGTAAGGCACCAGGAACAGGGTGCGGACCAGCCCGCGGCCGGTGAAGGCGCGCTGGGTGAGCACCGCGGCGAACAGGCCGAGTCCCCACGAGATGGCCAGCACCAGCAGGGTGAAGGCCAACGTCACCTCGAACGAGTGCAGCAGTGCCCTGCCCGCCGGCTTGTCGATCTCGACGGCGATCCGGTAGTTGTCGCCGCCGGCGAACGGCGCGGCCTTCCAGTTGCGCAGGTAGAACTGGGTGAGCTTGAGGAAGCTGATGCCTACGCCCACCAGCATCGGGAGGATGTGGATGAGCAGCTCCAGGCCGATCGCCGGCGCCAGCAGCGCGTAGGGCAACAGCTCGCGTCGAGGGCGTCTGGCTTCGGGTGATCCGGCCGCCGCGACCTCAGCGGGCCGGTCGGCCTCGACGGTTTCCAGCACCGGCCGTCAGCCGCCGAGCTGCTGCTGGGCGGCAGCCAGCTGGCTCTTGATGTCGTCCTCGGTGACCGTCTTGCCGCTGGCAACGTCGGCGAACATGTTCTTGATGGCGGTACCGATCAGCGTCTCGAACTGGCTTTCCTGAGCCACCGCGGGCAGCGCCGCGGCGCTGGTGTTGAGGATGTCCTTGAAGGTTTGGACGTCCTGGGTCTGGAATGCCGGGTCGCTGTAGGCGTCGGCAACCGCCGGCAGTGAGCCGTAGGTCTTGTTGAGCAGCTGCTGCTCGGGCGTGCTGGTCAGGAACTTCACGAACTGCAGCGCGGCGTCCTTGTGCTTGGAGTTGTCGAACACCGCCAGGTTGATGCCGGCCACCATGCTGGTCACCTTCTTGCCCCCTGCCGGTGCCGGCGAGGGGAGCGGTACCGGCGCCACCCCGATGTCGGCGGCGTCCATGCCCAGCTGCTTGAGCGAGCCGGCGGCCGCCTGCCAGAGCACCATCGAGGTCTTGCCGGTGGCGAAGTCCTTCAGCGCCTCGGTGCCGTTGGAGTACTCGGCATCGCTGGGATTGACGATCTTGTCGGTCTGCATCAGGTCGAGGTACTGCTTGATGGCCGCGACGTTCTGCGGGGTGTCGAAGGTGGGCTTGCCGGCGGAGTCGAAGAACTCGCCACCCTGCTGCTGGCTGAGCGCGAAGGCGTTGTGTACGTTCTCGGTGGCGCTGCCACCCTCCACCGACAGCGCCCAGTGGCCGGCGGTGGTCAGCTTCTTGCCATCGGCTATCAGCTCGGGCCAGGTGGCTGGCGGCTGGCTGATGTGCGCGGCGGCGAACTGCTTCTTGTTGTAGTAGAGGCCGTAGGCCAGGCTGTAGAGCGGCACCGCGGTCGGTGGCTTGCCCGGCACGCCGGTCGCGGACAGGCTGCCGGCCAGGAACCGGTCCTTGCCGCCGATCTTGGCCATCGTCGCGTCGTCGAACTGGGTCAGCGCACCGGTGGCCTGCAGCGAGGACGACCAGGTGTTTCCGATGTTCAGGACGTCCGGGCCCTTGCCGGAGGTGGTCGCGGCCAGGATCCGGTTGAGCAGGTCCGACCACGGGACCACCTCGACGTTCACCTTGATCCCGGTCTGGCTGGTGAACTTCGCCAGCTCCGGCGTCAGGATCTGCTTGTCGTTCTCCAGGCTGGTGCCCTGGTTGCTGGCCCAGTACGTCAGGGTGGGGCTCGCGCCGGCGGCACCGGCCTTGTCCTTGTCGCTTCCGCATGCGGCGAGCGGTACGACCGCCAGCACCGTGGCCAAAGCTGTGGTCGTGATCCTGGTCAGTCGCACGAGAAGTCCTTCCGGTTCCGGGAAGCGGGCGGGCAGGCGAGCAGGAAGCGATTTCCAGACCTCCTGCAAGCCTTCCTATAAGGCGTGAATTATTGGAGGCTGGACGGGGGCCGTCAATCCGAAAGAGTGGTTTCGTCGCCGATTCGTTATCGCCGAACCGGTCGCGAGTCCACGGCAGGCTGCTGATCAGACCCGCGGACAGCCTTGCCGCCTCGACAGTGTCCGGGGTTGCTCCTACACGACGTGAAGTATGGTCTGACAGACCCGGATGAGCTGACATCTCTGGCAGGAAGTGCTGGATGCCCAGGACGAGAACCACCACCGTGCGAGATCTGCGCAACAGCAACAGGGCACGCGCGCTCTGGGAGCTCTACCTGAACGGCCCGCTGACCCGCCAGGAGGTCGGCACGGCAGCCGGGGTCAGCCCCGCGACGGTCAGCAACCTGATCGGTGAACTGCTCGAGCAGGGTGTGGTGATCGAGGTAGGTCTGGAGGATTCCAACGGCGGCCGGCCGCGCGGGGTGCTGCAGGTCAACCCCGAGTACGGCTTCGTGATCGGCGTGGACGTCGGTGAAACCGCTTTCCTGGTAGAGCTGTTCGACCTCAACATGCGGGTGCGGGCATCGCACGTCTCGACCACCGAAGTCGCTCGGCTGGAACCCGAGGACGCTGTCGCGCACGTGCTGGAGGGCATCGAGTCGGTTCTCGAGCAGTCCGGCGTCGGCCGCGAGCAGATTCTCGGCGTGGGCGTCGGGGTTCCCGGCCTGGTCGAACACGGTGAGGATGCCGTGGTGCACGGCCAGAGTGTGGGTTGGGACGCGGTGCCGTTCGGTGCCATGCTCCGACGCGGACTGTCGTTGCCGTTGCTGATCGACAACGGCGCGAAGACCCTCGGCCAGGCGGAGAAGTGGTTCGGAGCCGCGCGGGCCTGCGATGATGCGGTGATCGTCCTGCTCGGCATCGGAGTCGGGACCTGCATCATCAGCAACGGCGAGCTGTACCGGGGTGCCACCAGCAGCGCAGGTGAGTGGGGCCACACCACAGTGATGGTGGACGGCCGGCCCTGCCGGTGCGGTGCGCTCGGCTGTCTGGAGGCCTACGTCGGCGCCGGGGCGATCGTGGCCCGCTACGACGAGCTCAAGCGACGGCGCGTCACGGTCAAGCCGCACGAGCTCGAGGACCGGGTCGCGGCAATCGTGCGGGCGGGCAGCACTGACAAGTCCGCCGCCAGGGTGCTGAACGAGACGGCGACCTATCTGGGCGCGGGCATTGCCGACCTGGTGAACCTCTTCAACCCGGAGCGGGTCGTCGTCGGCGGCTGGCTGGGGCAGTTGCTGGGCGACAGCCTGCTGCCCCAGATTCACCAGGCGGCCGCGCGGCACGCTCTGCGGCTGCCGTTCAGCCATGTCTCGATCCTGAAGGCCCAACTCGGCAAGGACGCGGTTGCCCTCGGTGCGGCGACCCTGCCCATCGCGAGCGTGTTGTCTTCCGGCGCGGTGGCTGCCGAGCAGAAGCCCGCCCGGCCCCGGCTGCCCGACCTCGGCCGCGCTACCGGCTGAGCCATCCGTGTGCCGGCAACTACCGCATAGGTGGGTGGCCGAGCCGAAAACACTCTTGTCAGGATATATTACAAGGTGTGTAGGATGTGCGTCACACTTCTCCCTTCCTGATCGTGCGTTCGAGGAAGCACGTACGCCTTCACTGTTCTGAACACGGGGACCACCGAGCACCACAGCTGTGCCACCGGCGTCCCGCAGTGCGGCGGGCGTGCCGGCATGCGCGAAGCACGTCACCCCCACCCCCTTCCGAAGAGGCAGGCCGATGAGTCCAACCCCCCGAGCCGCGTTGACGAAAACCCTGTGGCGTCCGCGCCGGCACAGCCGCCGGCGACTGCTGGTGCTGGCCGTCGTGCTGGCCCTGCTGCTGAGCCTGGTAGGCGCGCTGCGTGCGGCTATCCCGGCCGCGGCAGCCGGAACCCTGCTGTCGCAAGGCAAAACCACCACTGCCTCGTCGGTCGAGAACGCCGGAACGCCGGCCGCGAGCGCGGTGGACGGCGATACCGGTACCCGGTGGTCCAGCGCGGCCAGCGACCCGCAATGGCTGCAGGTCGACCTCGGCGCATCGGCCGCCATCAGCCAGGTCAGCCTCAACTGGGAGGCTGCCTACGCCAGGTCGTTCTCGATCCAGACCTCGGCCGACGGAAGCACCTGGACCTCGGTCTACTCCACCACCACCAGCACCGGCGGCATCCAGAACCTGACGGTGTCCGGCACCGGGCGCTACGTCCGGATGTACGGCACCGTACGGGCGACCGTGTACGGCTACTCGCTCTGGGAGTTCGGAGTCTACGGAACCGCCTCGACCGGCAGTTGCGGCACCACCAACGCCGCGCTGAATCGTCCGGCCACCGCGTCCTCCACCGAGGACGGGACCGCGGCCTCCGCGGCGGCCAACGCGGTGGACGGCAACACCGGCACCCGCTGGTCCAGCACCTTCGCCGACCCGTCCTGGCTGCAGGTGGACCTCGGTTCGTCGCAGACCGTCTGTGCGGTGACCCTGAACTGGGAGGCTGCCTACGGCAGGTCGTTCTCGATCCAGACCTCGGCCGACGGCAGCACCTGGACCTCGGTCTACTCCACCACCACCGGCACCGGCGGCATCCAGAACCTGAGCGTCTCGGGCACCGGGCGCTACGTCCGGATGTACGGCACCGTCCGGGCCACGACCTACGGCTACTCGCTGTGGGAGTTCGCCGTCTTCACCACCGGCACCGTGACACCGCCGGCCGGCACGTGCCCGACCCAGTCCGACACCCCGAACTTCGGGTCGAACGTCCGGATCTTCGACCCGTCGATGTCGGCCGCCACCATCCAGGCGCAGCTGGACGCGGACTTCAACGCCCAGAAGGACACCAATACCGCACAGTTCGCCAGCGGCCGGGTGGCGCACCTGTTCAAGCCGGGCACGTACAACGTAACCGACAACGTCGGCTTCTACACCTCGGTGGCCGGCCTCGGCCAGGACCCCGGCGGCGTGGTGATCAACGGTGACGTCACGGTGGATGCCTTCAACGCCTCCGATGCCGGCAACGCCACCCAGAACTTCTGGCGCTCGGTGGAGAACCTGGCCATCAACCCGTCCTCGGGCACCGACCGCTGGGCCGTGGCCCAGGCGGCACCGTTCCGCCGGATCGACGTGCGCGGCAGCCTGAACCTGTACCCGGCCAGCTACGGCTGGGCCAGCGGTGGCTACATCGCCGACACCAAGGTGTCCGGCCAGGTCGCCTCGGCATCCCAGCAGCAGTGGTACTCGCGGGATTCCAACTTCGGCAGCTGGAACGGTGCGAACTGGAACATGGTGTTCTCCGGGGTCAACGGGGCTCCGGCGCAGAGCTTCCCGAACCCGCCGATGACCACGCTGGCCACGACGCCGATCTCACGGGACGTGCCCTACCTGTACCTGGATTCGACCGGCAAGTACCGGGTGTTCCTGCCGTCGCTGCGGTCGAACGCCTCCGGTCCGAGCTGGGCCGCCGGCTCCACCCCGGGCACCTCGCTGCCGATGAGCCAGTTCTACGTGGTGAAGACCGGTGACACGGCGGCGACCATCAACGCCGCCCTGAGCAACGGCTGCAACCTGTTCTTCACCCCGGGCGTCTACCACGTGAGCCAGACGCTGAACGTCACCAAGGCCAACACCGTGGTGCTGGGTATCGGCATGCCGACGATCATCCCGGACAGCGGCGTGAACGCCATGTCGGTCGCCGACGTCGACGGGGTGCGGCTCAAGGGCCTGCTGTTCGACGCCGGCACCACCAACTCGCAGTCGCTGCTCACCGTCGGCGCCGTGGGTTCGACGGCCAGCCACGCCAGCAACCCGACCACCATCCAGGACGTCTTCTTCCGGATCGGCGGAGCTGGTGCGGGCAAGGCCACCAACAGCCTGATCGTGAACAGCAACGATGTGATCATCGACCACATCTGGGCCTGGC
>JAVEEO010000277.1 GCA_030840415.1 Pseudonocardiales bacterium
ATCATACGTAAGACGCAACCATCCGCACCGCGGCAATCGGAGGTCCGCTCGATCCCCGGTCTTTCGCAAACGGTCAAACGTTCGTAGCATCAGAGCAGGGCGCGAGCTGCCCGGCGGGGGATCAAACGGCCAGCCACGGGTGGCCGGTGGCGATCGGTGTCGAAACACTCGAGGGTTCACCACACGCCTGCCCGGTCGCAGTGCCTGGAACGCTCCACGCCAGCGGGGCGTCGGTCTATGGGGGTAGGACCGTCATGCGCACTTCTTCGCGGCGAACCAGTCGGCGTACGACCTTGGTGACTGCTGTCGTCGCCGTCGTCTGTGCGAGCTGGCTCAGCGTGCTGCCCGGGGCCCGCCCGGCCAGCGTGGCCGGCGCGGCAACCGGCGATCCGGTCCTGGCGGTCGGTGGCGACATCGCGTGCCCACCGGGCAAGGCCGTCACCGCGATTAGTTGCGGCCAGGGCAAGACCGGCGCGCTGCTCGCCGCGATCAACCCGGACTACGTGCTGCCACTGGGCGATTCCCAGTACGACACCGGTTCGCCCGCCGAGTACGCCGGCTCCTACGACCTCACCGGCTGGGGAGCCGCCAAGACCATCAGCCGGCCGGCGGCCGGCAACCACGAGTACCGCACCGCCGGCGCCACCGGCTATTACGGTTACTTCGGAGCGAACGCCGGCGATCCGTCGAAGGGTTACTACTCCTGGGACGTCTCGGGGCCCAACAACAGCTTCCGGTGGCACCTGATCGCGTTGAACAGCGAGTGCGATGTCCTGGGCGGAGGCAGCATCTCTGCCGGATGCGGCGCCGGGTCCACCCAGGAGGCCTGGCTGAAGGCGGACCTGGCGGCCAACCAGAACGTCTGCACGATCGCCTACTGGCACCGGCCGCGGTTCTCCTCCAGCACCACCACCCCGTCCAGCACGACCTATACCGCCTTCTGGAATGACCTGTACAACGCAGGGGCGGACATCGTCCTGAACGGGCACGCTCACGACTACGAGCGGTTCAACCCGCAGACCGGCGCCGGTGTCGCCGATGCGGCCCGGGGGATTCGCGAGTTCGTCGTCGGCTCCGGCGGCGATGACTTCCAGACCGTCGGTGCGCCGATCGCCAATTCCGCGATCGTCAACGCCAGCGCCTTCGGCGTCATGAAGTTGACGTTGCACGCCAACACCTATGACTGGCAGTTCGCCGCGGCGTCCGGTTACACCCTCAGTGACGCGGGCTCGGGCACCTGCCACGCCGCGCCGGCGATCGACCCCACGCCACCGACGGCACCGACGAACGTGTCCGGCACCGCTGCCTCCGCCAACCAGGCCAGCCTCTCGTGGACCGCCAGCACCGACAACGTCGGCGTCACCAACTACAACATCTACCGCGGCTCCAACGGCGCGACGCCGAGCCTGCTCGCGACCACGACCAACAACGCGACGTCCTACACCGACACCTCGGTGATCGCCTCGACGACCTATACCTATTCGGTGCAGGCCGGCGATGCTGCCGGCAACCTGTCGGCAATGTCGGCCACCGCGACGGTGACGACGCCGGCGAGCACCGACACGACGCCGCCCACCGCTCCCAGCGGCCTCGGCACCGAACCGGTGTTCTACAACGAGGTCGATCTCGGCTGGACCGCCAGCACCGACAGCGGCACCGGAGTCAGCGGTTACCAGGTGTACCGCCGCGGCCCGGGTGAGAGTTCGTTCGTCCTGCTGGCCACCACCACCGCAAGCGGCGCCGGCTCCACCAGCTATGCCGACCTGACGGTGAAGCCGGGTACGGCCTATTCCTACTACGTGACCGCCTACGACGGCGGCAACAACGTCTCCAGCGCCTCGGCGACGGTCACCGCGTCGACGCCGCCGGGCCCGATCTCGCACACCTACAGCTTCATCGCCACCGGTGACGCGACCATCCAGCAGGCGAACCCGACCGCAACCGGAGCCACCTCCTCGCTGGCGGTCGACAACTCCCCGGTCACCGATGCCCTGCTGAAGTTCAACGTGACCGGACCCAGTTGTGACACCCTCGTCAGCGCCAAGCTAACCCTCACCGACAAGGCCGATTCCTCGGTCAAGGGCGGTGACATCTACACCACCGGGCCGTTCACCGAGAGCACCGTGTCCTGGAGCACCGCACCCACCAGGGGAACGCTGCTGAACTCGCTGGCAGCGGTCGCGTCGAACGCGGCCGTGTCGGTGGACGTCACCCGGGGCACGCCGCTCAACGGCGAGGCCGACTTCCGGATCGGCAGCACGAGCAATGACGGGGTGCACTACATCCCCCGGGAGGGCACCGCCGGCAAGCAACCCACGCTGACCGTGGTCTGCACCGAGGCCCAGGTGGCCGACACCACCCCGCCCTCGGCGCCGGCCAACCTGCGCTCGACGAGCAACACCAGTGGCGAGGTGGACCTCGCCTGGGATGCCAGCACCGACAACCTCGCCGTCAGCGAATACCACGTCTACCGCGACGGCGCCCAGATCGGCATCGTGGCGGCCGGTTCGCTGACCTACCAGGACACCACGGTGGCCCCCAGTACCAGTTACAGCTACACGGTTCGAGCCTTCGACACGGCCGGGAACTCCTCCGGTGACAGCAACGCGGTATCGGTGACCACCCCAGCGGTGGTCGCGGCCCCGGAGGCTCCGAGCGGTCTCACCGCCACCGCGTCGGGCAACTCCGTCACCTTGAGCTGGACGGCCAGCACCACCCCCAGCGTCAGCGGCTACAACATCTATCGCGGCCCGCAGGGCGGCACTCTGGTCAAGATCGGCTCGTCGGGCGGTTCCCCGTTCACCGACACCCCGGTCGGCGCCGGCAGCTATGACTACGCCGTCACCGCGGTCGCCACCGGCAGTCCGGAATCCGCCCGGTCCAACATCGCGACCGTCACCGTCCAGGCGACGGGGGTGGCGGCCCCGACCGGCCTGGCCGCCACCGCCAGCAGTGCCACCTCGGTGCATCTCAGTTGGACGGCCAGCGGAAGCTCCGGGGTGACCGGTTACGACATCTACCGCGGCCCGCACAACGGCACGCTGGCCAAGATCGGCTCGTCCACCACCACCACGGCAGACGACACGACGGTGGCGCCCAGTACCGGTTACGACTACGCGGTCACCGCGGTCACCGCAACGGCCGAATCGCCGCAATCGGCCATCGCGACCGTCACCACGCCCGCCTCGGGCGGTGGCTCGGGCATCACCGCCGGACCGGCCAGGCTCACCCTGGTGACAACGGCGGCGGCCACCTGGACGGTGAACCTTCCCGCTTTCAGTGCCGGGGATTTCATGGTTGTCTGGCTGGGCAACAACCTCGGCTCGACGGCTGGCACCCCCGCTTCGCCGGGTTGGACCAGCCAGCTGATGACGAACGAGTCCTCCGGGCTCAAGGGATCCTTCCTGACCCGGCGGATGGCCGCCGGTGACCCGGCCTCGATCCCGGTCACGTACGGCCTCGCGACTCTCGGCGTCGCGGCAGCGACCGCATTCACCGGGGTGAACACCAGCACTCCCGTCGAGGCCAAGGGCGGTCAGGCGGAGGCATCGACCACCGCGGTGGCTTCGCACTCCACCCCGACGGTGACCACCACGACGCCCAACGACGTGCTGGTGACCGGGTTCACCACCGACAACGTCGCCACCTGGACGTCGTCGGGTACCGAACTCGCAGATGCGGCCACGGGCACCCTCAGCGCTTCGATGTACTACTCGCCGCCGGTGGCCGCCGGTGCCCAGGTCGCGACCGGCACCGCTACGGTCGCCAGCGTCAAGGCGGTGGCCGGCCTGCTTGCCCTGCGGCCCTGAACCGGTTGCCGGCGGGAGGCCTTGTGGCTCCTCCCGGCTGCTGTCTACGCTGCGGGACCAGTCCGTCTCCGAGCGGAGGCGGACGGGGGAGGGGCGTCGGCATGGTGACTGCGGTGCGGCTGTCGGAACGGATCGACGGCGTGAACGGCGAGTTCACGAATCGGGTCAAGGCCTGGCTGCTGGACCGGCTGCCGGAATTGAGCAACGATGTCCTGCAATGGCTTGTGAAGGAGCACTACCAGTTCTCCTCGACCAACGTCGAACTGCTCGGCCTGGCCAGGGATGCCACGGCACAACTGGCCGACCAGGGTGTCACGATCGAACTCCAGCGCAACATCGGTGAGGAGAGCGGCCACGCCGTGATGTACCGGCGGGCGATGGGCGAGATCGGCACCGACGTCGACGATCACGTCGAGTTTCCGCCGACCACGGCCTTCTTCGAACGACTGCGGAACCTGTCGACCCAGAATGCCTCATGTTCGCTCGGCACCTTCTACGCGACCGAGACCGCCGCGATCTTCGAGCACCAGGTCTTCTACGAGATCAGCCGCGAACTCTGCGAGCGGCAGGGGCTTGCCTACCAGGGATCGCGGATCAAGAAGTTCCACGACATCCACCTGGACGAGGGCGTCGAGCAGGGCCACAAGGACGGGCTGGCGGCCTTCGTCGACGTCGCGGTGTCCGAGCCGGGTGCGGACGGCCTCGACAGCGCCGAGGTCGAACGCGGTGCCTACGCCGCCATCGAGGCCATGGTGACCTGGTGGGACGCACTGCTCGGCGAGGTCGAGCGGAATTGGCGCGGACCGCAGGCTCGATAACGATGATCTTCCTCGGTTCTGGCCCATTCAGTCGCTGAATTCTTCTCACGGCTGAGCTCGTGCGATGCGCAGCAACGGATCCTTCTCCGTTGCGTTCTTCGAGTCGTTGCGTTCTTCGAGTCGAGCACGGGCAGAATGCGATTGCCAGGAACCGCCGACAGATTCAGCTGGTACGCGGATTGACTACGCCTATAGCCGGTTCGGTGCGGCGGGTCGCGGGCACGAGCCGGCGGGGCTCGCAGTGCGCAGTCAGCGCCGGAGAAGATGACGAGCGCCCCCCGCCACCGAAGTGGCGAGGGGCGCTGTGGAAAGCGGGGTAACTCAGGCGGCAGCGGCTGGTTGCTCCGCGCTGTCACCGCCGAGCGGGCCGGCGAAGGTGTGCTCCGGCCCGGCCGGCGCCGGAATGGTGAAGTGGCCGGGCACCGGTACCCCGGCAACACCGTTGACGGCCTCGGTGGAGTGGGCGTAGGTGAAGACCGCGAAGGCGACCGCGTCGGCGTTCACCTCGAGGGCGTGGTCGTTGTTGTTGGCGTAGGTGTCGCAGGCCTGGTGGTAGCAGGGGTCGAACTGCGCGCCGGCCATACCACCCCAGATGGTCGCCTGCTCGGCGGTCTTGACCTGCTCGGCGCCGGTGAACAGGCCACTGGACGGAATTCCGTTGTTGATGAAGGCCTGGTAGTCGCTGCGACCGCTGAACTGGGTGTCGTCATAGGGCTCGCCGCGCAGTGTGTAGAAGGACTCGAAGAGCCGCTCGATGGCCGCCGACCCCTCCGGGATGGTCACCCCGGCCGGTGCCGGGAAGCTCGACTCGTTGGCGTCATAGACCATGAAGATGTAGTTCGGCGAGCCGATCATGTCGAAGTTGAGGTACAGCGCGATCCGGTCGAGTTCGGCCTGCGACTGCTGGGCCACCCACTGGGTCGAGCCGACCAGGCCGCCCTCCTCGTTGCCCCACCAGGCCAGCCGCACGGTGTTCTGCGGGTGCAGCTTGGACATCGACTGGGCCAGTTCCAGCAGCGCCGCGGAGCCGCTGCCGTTGTCGTTGATGCCGGGGCCGGGCGGCACCGAGTCCAGGTGGGCACCTGCCATCACCACGTTGTCGTCGTTGCGGCCGGGCAGTTCGGCGATGACGTTGAAGGAGTTGCGGGTCACGAAGTCGACCACTACCTGGGCCGTCGAGCCGGCGGCCGCCAGGGCCTGGCCCTGCGCGAAGCTGGCGCCGACGACCGGGATGCCGACCACCTTGTCGCCACCGAGCGTGCCGACGATCAGGTCGAGGCGGTCAGGGGCGTTGCCCTGGTTGAAGATGATGACAGCCTCCGCTCCGGCCGCCTCGGCGTTGAGCGCCTTGACGGCGAAGTTGCAGGTGCCGCGTTGCAGCAGGGCGATGTCATGGGCGCCGGAGAAGTCCAGCCCGGCGAAGTCAGCAGCCTCGCAACCGCTGGTGCTGGCCCGCGCGCCGGTCAGGGCGAGGTCGACTCCGATGACGTTGCCGGTGACGTCGCCCTCGCCGGTGCCGGTGTAGGCGCCAGTCTCATAGGTTGCCTGGGTCGGGGTGAGCTGGCGCAGCAGGGCCTCGGTGTCGGCGTAGGAGAACGGCACCTTCTCGGCGTGCCAGTCGGTGCCGGCGAGCACCCCGAGGACGTAGTCGACGCTGGCCGCGTAGCCGGCGGTGCCCTCGGCGCGCGTACCACCGTTGGCATCGGCGATCCGCTGCAGCGCCGCCTGGTGCTCACGGACGCCGTCCAGCCGGACGCATTCCAGGATCTTGTCGTAGGTGTTGTTGGTGCGGGCGTCACAGCCCGCCTGCGCCGGTGCTGCACCGGCGGGCGCGGTGGCCAGGCCGGTGAGCAGGAGCGCGCCGCTCGACACGAGCGCGACAGCGCCCCGACGAACGGCGCAACGATTACGTATCACAGTTTCCCCTTGTCTGAGCGAGGCTGGGCTGACGACGCCCCAAGCCTTGGACTCTGGATGGACGACCGGATCGGCCACATCGTCTTTACATGCAACCCACATGAACCTACCGGGACGGATGTTAGGCGTACGCAAAGGTTTTGTCCCCAAACCGCAGCTTTGCGCCGAGGGATTCGCGGCGTGCATTCGCCGGAGGCAACTAGAGAGACGACTGGGGAGCGGAAAGCGGGGACGGGTGGTCCGGTGGGCAGCTTGCGGGCTGCCATCATGTGCCGCCGGAGACGTCGCCGAGACCATCCCTCGCGGGTGACGAACGAGCGTGGGCGGGGGTCGAGATGGACCGAAACCGCCTCCAGCTCGCCGCTTTTGGCTACATCAAGTAGTCAGATGCGCCAATCTTGGTCATGAATGGCCGAAACTGATTACGCACAGCAAGCTATCGTCGACAGCTTGTAACGCTTACTTCACTTGTATAAGCTTTACGTTAAGTGTTTCTCACTCTTTGCACGGGAGTCACGGATGAACCCGCATTTCTCACTGGCAGGCAGCACACGGTGGGGTGTGCTGAGCGCCGTCGGAGCGACGGTCGCCGCACTCTGTCTGACCGCAGGAAGCTTCACCCCGACCGCATCGGGCACCGCCCCGATCGCCGCTCGTCCCATGCACGCCGCGTCGCTCGATTTCTCGGGCGGTAAGTGGGGCGACCCGACCGCGGACAGCATGTCGAAGGACAGCTACGGGAAGAACGCGGCCGAGAAGGATCCCGGCTCGCTGTTCACCGTCACCAAGGCCACCCAGGCCCGGGCGCTGTGGGGCAAGAAGGACAAGCTGGGCCGGTCGGTGACCGGTCAGGGAGTCGGCGTCGCGGTCATCGACTCCGGCATCAACCAGGTCGCCGGGCTGAACGCCGCGGGCAAGGTGACCTACGGCCCCGACCTGTCCATCGAGGGCAACGGCAGCCTGGCCAACCAGGACACCTTCGGACACGGGACCTTCATGGCCGGCATCATCGCCGGCCGCGGAGCCACCAACCCGTCGAGCGATCTGGCGAGCGCGCCGGCCAACATCCAGCTCGGCGTGGCGCCGGACGCCAAGCTGCTGGCGATGAAGGTCGCGACCACCGATGGCAGCGCCGACGTCAGCCAGGTCATCGCCGCGCTGGACTGGGTCACCCAGCACCCGGTGCTGCCGGACGGAACCCGGGTCCGGGTGATCAACCTCTCCTACGGCACGGATTCGACGCAGGACTACCGCAGCGACCCGCTGGCCGCCGCTGCCGAGAACGCCTGGCAGCACGGCATCGTCGTGGTCACTTCGGTCGGCAATGAAGGGGCCATGGGACGGGTCACCACTCCGGCCAGCGATCCGTACCTGCTGGCCGTGGGTTCGGCCGACAGCGGTGACCGCCTGGACGGCTGGGCGCACGACCACACCAAGGCCGCGTCGTACTCGAACGTCGGCAGCGCGAGCCGGCACGCCGACGTACTCGTGCCGGGTACTTCGATCGTCTCGTTGCGCAATGCCGGAAGCTACATCGACCAGGCCCACCCCGAAGGTCTCGTCAGCGGTGACACCAGCGGCCGGCTGTTCCGCGGCAGCGGCACCAGCCAGGCCGCGGCCGTGCTGTCGGGAGCGGTGGCCGATCTGCTGCAGGCGTACCCCACCCTGACGCCGGACCAGGTGAAGTACGCCATCACGTCGACCGCCGAGACGGTGAACGGAGCGTCGGTGAACGCGGCGGGTGACGGCACGATCCGCCTCGGGGCGGAGTTCGACGCCGCGAATCACCTGCTGGGCACGGACGGCACCGCGACCACCATGCGGGCCGCCGCCGTGCAGAAGTTCGACCGGTCCACCGGGCAGGGTTCGCTCGACGCCGCTCGTGGCGGGTCGGTCCTCGTCGACGCGGACGGCAACGACCTGGCGGGTGAGATCGACGTCCAGGGCAATGCCTGGGACGCGGCCGCCTGGTGGAGCGCGACCTCGACCCTGACGTCCTGGTCGGGTGGCCAGTGGCTGGGCACGACCTGGACCGGAGACGGCTGGTCCACCGACAGCGGCCTGAGCTCGGCTCGCTGGTCCTCGGCCCGGTGGTCCTCGGCGCGGTGGTCCTCGGCGGACTGGGACTCGGCGCGCTGGTCCTCGGCTCGCTGGTCGTCGGCCCGGTGGTCCTCGGCGCATTGGTCGTCGGCCCGCTGGTCATCGAACGACTGGTAAGTCAGCACGAACACGAGCGAAGGCCGGCACGCTTGCGTGCCGGCCTTACGCCTGTCCGGCGCACGAAGCCGAGCTCAGCTCACCCGCATCCCCCTGCACTGAATGGAACCCGGTCAGACCATTCCGCACGGCGACGTAGCGGAGATCTCGTACCTGCTCGGCTGCCGGCGCGGTGGCGAAGACCAGGGCCACGTACCGATCGACCGGCTCCGCCGAATCGGGCCGCGGCAGCAGCCGCAGGCTTATCCAGGCCGGGTCGCTGGCGATCACGTCACGCCGGAATTCGCCGAGCCGGTTGCTGGGGACCACGCAGCTCGAGTCACCGCGGCGGAGCCGGGCCGCCACCTCAGCGTCGGACAGCGCGCCGATGGTGGCCTGCCAGAACAACAGCCAACATTCCACGCCCACACCCTAGATGCCAGGCAGCCCCTGCCCGACCACGGCGGCGCCGGCGGCGTTCAAGGGTTATGAGGACAGCCCGGGTGCCAGCAAAACCGTCACGTGGCTGGCGACCGGTCTGGCAACAGCTCTGGACCACCGGCCATCGTGCCGACGTTCATGTCGGTCATGGTTGCCAGCCACATCAGCCTGGACGGCTCGGTCATCAGCGGCGACGCACCTTACATCGTCATCGCGCAGACCGACCCGGGCTCACCACATCGTCGCAATGCCCGCGAAGGGCTGTACTGCCCTCAGCAGCTTCCGAAGCTCGGTAACCTTGTCGTTCAACGCTTCTGGTTCCGCTTCGAGAAGGGCTGCGACCCGGGCTCGCTCCGCCGAGTCACCCAGACTGATCGCGTCCCGTCCGACTAACCCCTCGCGCGAGGACGATTATCGCCAGGAGCACGCCGGCCAGGGTATGAGTGCCCATGGCCGGCCCGGTCGGCAGCTGACTCTGCGCAGCCACCTTGGTTGCGACGGGACGCATGAGTTGCATCGCCTCGGTGTACTTGGTGTAGCCAGAGCCCATCACCACGCTGATCGCGGCGACGACGAAGATGCCTACTGCGGTGCTGTCCGGCATTACCAGCGCAGGAACATCGTGGCCGAATATCGACGCGCTGACTCCGAGAATTGCCAGCACGATCCAGGCTGCTGCCAGCGTGCGACCCGCTTCCGAAGCCTTCGCCCGAATGTCGCCGCGGTC
>JAVEEO010000280.1 GCA_030840415.1 Pseudonocardiales bacterium
CGCGGGCCCGGGTCGGAGGTCTTACGCCTGACTGCTAGATCACAAGTTAGCCCAGTACGCCGCGTACCGAGGCGTGGCCCTTGAGCAGGTTGCGGGCGATCGTCCGGCGCTGGATCTCGTCGGTGCCCTCGTAGATGCGCAGCAGCCGCAGCTCGCGGTACCAGCGCTCGATCGGCAGCTCGCGGGTGTAGCCCATCCCGCCGTGCACCTGCAGCATCCGGTCGACGATCTCGTTCGCCCTGACGCCACCGAAGAGTTTGGCCATCGACTGGGCCTGCCGGGAGTCCATGCCCTGGTCGACCTGCCAGGCGGCCACCAGCACCAGCCAGCGCAGCGCCTCCAGATCCAGCGCCGAGTCGGCGATCATCCACTGAATAGCCTGCCGGTCGGCGATCGGCTGGCCGAAGGTGACCCGGTTGCGGGCGTGCTGCAGCGCCATCTCGATCAGCCGCTCGCAGGCACCGACCGCGCGGGCCGGCAGCAGGTACCGGCCGCGGCCGATCCACTGCATCGCCAGGGGAAAACCCTGGCCCAGCTCGCCGAGGATGTTGCGCTCGGGTACCCGTACCTCCTCGAAGACCAGCGCGGCCGGTCCCCACTCGCCCATGGTGTCGATGTAATCGGACTTCCAGCCGGCCTCCCGGTCGACCAGGAAGCAGGTCACCCCGCCGTTGATGCCCTTGTCGGCATCGGTGACCGCGAACACCATGGTGAAGTCGGCCTCGTTGCCGCCGGTGATGAAGGTCTTCTCGCCGTTGATCACCCAGTCCGAGCCGTCCTTGCGGGCGGTGGTGCGGATCGCGGTGAGGTCCGATCCGGCGCCGGGCTCGGTGATGGCGAAGCAGGAGATCCGCTCGCCGGCGATGGTCGGCAGCAGGTACTCCTGCCGTTGGGATTCGTTGGCGTGGAACAGGATGTTGTCGGCGCTGCCGCCGAACCGGAACGGTACGAACGAGCGGCCGAGCTCGGCCTCGATCAGCGCGGCCAGCACCGCCGACAGCTCCATCCCGCCGTACTCCTGCGGCGTCTGGACCCCCCAGAAGCCGAACTGGCGGGCCTTGTTCCGCAGTTCGGCGAGCTCGTCGGCGGTGATGCCGGGCTGGTGCGCCCGCTCCCGGCGCAGCACTTCCGGCTCCATCGGCAGGATCTCGCGCTGGACGAAGTTGCGTACCCAGTCGCGGGTCTGCCGCTCCTCGTCGGTCAGGGAGAAGTCCATGGCGCGGTGTCCCCATCCTCGGTCGAATCGCTGGCCTTCGAACGGCCTGCTTCGAATCTAACGCGCTCCCGCGATCAGGGCTCGATCACGATCTTGCCGACCAGGTTGCCGTCCTGCATCGCGGTCAGCCCCTCGGCCACCCGCTCCAGCGGCAGGGTCCGGTCGATCCGGGGACGCAGTCCGGTCAGGTTCAGGAACGAGATCAGCTCGCCCAGCTCGTCCCGGGTTCCCATGGTGGAGCCGATCACCTGCAGTTGCAGGAAGAAGATCCGGTTCAGCTCGGCGGGCGGCATCGCCCCGGAGGTGGCCCCCGAGATCACGATCCGGCCGCCCGGACGCAGCGACTTCACCGAGTGCGACCAGGTCGCGGCCCCGACCGTCTCCAGCACCGCGTCCACCCGCTCAGGCAGCCGGGCACCGGAACCGAACGCCTGGTGAGCGCCCAACTCGAGCGCGGTGGCCTGCTTGGCCTCGGTGCGCGCGGTGGCCCAGACCCGCAGCCCGGCGGCCCGGGCCAGGCCGATGCAGGCCGAGGCGACGCCGCCGGTGGCGCCCTGCACCAGGACGGTCTGGCCGGGCCGCAACCCGGAGTTGACGAACAGCATCCGGTAGGCGGTCAGCCAGGCGGTCGGCAGGCAGGCCGCCTCGGCGAAGGACAGCTCGGCGGGCTTGGGCAGCAGGTTGCGGGTGGGCACCGTCACCAGGTCGGCCAGCGCACCCTGGTGCTTCTCGCTGAGCAGCGACCGGCCGGGATCCAAAGTCTCGTCGCCGGACCAGCCCTCCGCGCTGATCACCGAGTGCACCACCACCTCCTCGCCGGTCGCGGTGTCGATGCCGGCCGCGTCGCCGCCCAGGATCATCGGCAGCTGGCTCTCCTTGATGCCCACCCCGCGCAGCGTCCACAGGTCGTGGTGGTTGAGGCTGGCGGCATTGACCCGCACGATGCTCCAGCCCGGCTTGGCCTCGGGCTCGGGACGCTCGCCCACCACCAGCCCGTCCAACGGGGCGTCCGGGTTCAGGGCACTGGCGTAGGCAGCTCGCATGCCTGCGACCCTAGTGCCGTGCGGCTCGCCCGCCGCGCCGGCCTGCCGAAATGACTGTCATACCCAGACCGTCATGGCGAGCGATTCTTAAGACATTCGGTAGTGGTCAGTTTGAAGTGAACCAGTTTCAGGGCGTCAAGCACAGCGCTGACCCGTCAGCTCCTCCAAAGGATCAGGCGGGGCTGCCCATCACGCGCAGGGTCTTGATGAGATCGCCGGAGAATTCGAAGTGATTGGTATTGAAGGGCATAACCACGCGGGTGCCGTCGGGCCTGACGATGGTCATCCGCTGCTCGGTGACCGCGCGGTTGTCCTCGATCACGACCGCGAGAATCTCGGGTTCGATGTGGGGGAAGTCCTGGAAGAGCTGGGCGTAGAAACCGCGGATGGCCTCCTTGCCGTAGAAGGGCTCCGGCGCGACCACGAAGGTGGCGAAGGCGTCGTCGGTGAACATCGCGACGACCTCCTCCAGTCGGTTGCTGTGCGCATACTCGAAGTACTTGTCGACGAGCGCGGCGTAGTGCGCCCGGTTGTGGTTGCCGTGCGCCCCTGCTTCATGGGTGTCTGGAGCGGTGCGAACGCTGTCCTGGGACATGCTTCCTCCTCTACTCGTCCGGGTTGAGTTGCCCGAGCCTACTTCCTCGAACGACCCACCACCCCGGTATTCGGAAT
>JAVEEO010000284.1 GCA_030840415.1 Pseudonocardiales bacterium
GCTGGCTGTCGCCGGTCTTGGCACGATTCTGGGTGCGGTCAACATGGTCACCACCATTGTGTGCCTGCGAGCGCCGGGCATGACGATCTTCCGGATGCCGATCTTCACCTGGAACATTCTGGTTACCTCGATCCTGGTGCTGCTGGCCTTCCCGATCCTTACCTCGGCGCTGCTGGTGCTGTGGGTGGATCGGCACCTGGGCGCGCAGGTCTTCGAAGCGGCCAACGGCGGCCCGGTGCTGTGGCAACACCTGTTCTGGTTCTTCGGCCATCCCGAGGTCTACATCGTGGCCCTGCCGTTCTTCGGCATCATCACCGAGGTCATTCCGGTGTTCAGCCGCACCCCGCTGTTCGGCTACAAGGGCATGGTGCTGGCCACCCTCGGCATCACCGGCCTGTCGCTGACGGTGTGGGCGCACCACATGTTCGCCACCGGCGTGGTGCTCCTGCCGTTCTTCGCGTTCCTGACCTATCTGATCGCGGTGCCGACCGGGCTGAAGTTCTTCAACTGGATCGGCACCATGTGGCGGGGCTCGATCACCTTCGACACCCCCATGCTGTGGTCCCTCGGCTTTATGGTCACTTTCCTGTTCGGCGGCCTGACCGGGGTCATCCTGGCCTCACCACCGCTGGACTTCCATCTCACCGACAGCTACTTCGTGGTGGCGCACTTCCACTATGTGCTGTTCGGCACCATCGTCTTCGCGGCGTTCGCGGGGGTGTACTTCTGGTTTCCCAAGTACACCGGCCGCTACATGGACGAGCGGCTGGGCAAGCTGCACTTCTGGTTGACTTTCATCGGTTTCCACACCACGTTCCTGATCCAGCACTGGCTGGGTGCGAAAGGAATGCCCCGGCGCTATGCCGATTACCTGCCCGGGGACGGGTTCACTACCATGCACATGATCTCGTCCCTGGGTTCTTTCGTGCTCGGCGCGTCGATGCTGCCGTTCCTCTACAACGTCTACACGTCCTACCGGTTCGGTGAGCTGGCCACCCAGGATGACCCGTGGGGGCATGGCAATTCCCTCGAGTGGGCCACCTCGTGCCCGCCGCCGCGGCACAACTTCACCTCGATGCCGCGGATCCGGTCGGAGCGCCCGGCATTCGAGGCGCACTACCCGCACCTGATCCCGCAGTTGGAGCGCGAGGCGCACGCCGACAAGCGGCATCACCACCCACTGGTCCGGGCCGGCGCCGAGGCGGTGGGAGGCGGAGGCGGCGAACCACGCAGCCAGCGCGACCCTGACCCCGGCCAGGGCGGCTGCGCGCGAGGCAGCCGGCTGGTGACACGCTCGAGGCCCAGCCGCCACGCGGCTGGGCCTCGGGGTTTGCTGGCCGGTCAGTGCTGGTTGATCGCACCCATCACGACGCCGCCGGCAGCGGCGTCGTCGTCGGTCTGGCCGTCCTCGGATGAGTCCGCATCGGCAGAGGGGTCACGGCTGGCGGAGTCACGCCCGGAAGGGTCACGGCCATCCTCTGCCGCGTCCTCGGCCTCCTCGACCCCGGGCAGTGGGCCTTCCGCGGCCGCCTCTTCCAGCTCGCCGGTGTCCTTGTTCTCGCTCATGGTCGCCTCCCGCATTCTGCGGGCGGGTCGGTCGTGGCTTGGCCGCCGCGCTCGCGCTCGTCCAGTCTTGCGCTGCGGCTGGGGCCGCGCAAGCAGGCCGCCGGCTCGGCTGGGTGAGAATGGCTGGATGACCGACCGCCCCGGTGCCCAGGTGCTCGCTGCCTACGGGCTGTCCGGCGGCTCTCCGAAGCCACTCGCCGGTGGCCAGGGCCATGCCTGGAAAGTCGGCCCGGTCGTCCTGAAGCCGGTGGGCAATCAGGCTGAGGCAGACTGGGTGGCCGAACTGTTGCCAACCGTCCGGCAGCTCGGTTTCCGGTTGAGCCAGCCGGTACCCAGCCGCACCGGCAACCCGACCGTGCACGGCTGGACCGGCTGGCACTGGCTGGCCGGGCACCACGACTTCACCGATCGCTGGCCGGAGGTGCTGCGGGCCGGCGCGGCCCTGCACCGGGCTCTGGCGGCGGTCGCCGAGCCGGCCTTCCTGGCCCAGCGCGACGATCACTGGTCGATCGCCGACCGGCTCAGCTGGACGGGCGCACTCCCGGCGCACCACGAGCTGCGGCGGCCGGCCGAGCAACTGGCGGCGCAGCTGCGACCGACCCGACGGCCCAGCCAGCTGATCCATGGCGACCTCACCGGCAACGTCCTGTTCGCCGATCCGGCGGCACCGGGCATCATCGACTTCACACCGTACTGGCGGCCGGCCAGCTACGGCCTGGCGGTCGTGGTGGCCGACGCGGTGGCCTGGCATGGCGCCGGCCAGCCGCTGCTGGACGCGTTCGTTCTGCACGAGCCGATCGAAAGCCGTTCGATGCTCGCTCGAGCGGCACTGTTCCGGCTGCTCACCGCCGATCGGATCGCAGCTGCCGGCACTGTTCCGGCTTCCTATCTACGCAGCAACGCCGAGGCGTACCGCAAGGTGGGTACGGTCCTCGGCGTGTGCTGAGTCGTGGGCTGCCGTCCTTGCCGGCTACCCCTTCAGGCCTGACCGGGAGACGCTCTCGATCACCTGCCGCTGCGCGATGATGAAGATCAGGATCACCGGCACGCTGGCCACCACGGCACCGGCCATGATGATCGGATAGTCCACGGTGGCAGCGTTCTGCAGCTTGGCCAGCCCGGACGGCAGCGTCAGGTTGTTCGGGCTGAACAGGACGTACACCGGCCAGAGGAAGTCGTTCCAGTTGGTCAGGAACGACAGCACCGCAAGGGTGGACAGCGCCGGCTTCGACAGCGGCAGGATGACCCTGGTGAAGATCCGCCACTGGTTGGCGCCGTCGATGATGGCGGCCTCCTCCAACTCCTTGGGCAGCGTGGAGAAGAACTGCCGGAGGAAGAACACCCCGAAAGCGCCGCCCGCACTGGGCACGATGATCGCCCACAGCGAGTCCAACCAGCCCAGCTTGCTGACGATCAGGAAGTTCGGGACCAGGAACACGAACGCCGGCAGGAAGATCGTGGTGATGACGCTGGCAAAGATGATCTTCTTGCCCGGGAAGTCCAGCCGGGCCAGGGCATACGCTGCCGCGGCATCCACCGCCACGATCAGCACCGAGTTCGCCGCCGCGGCAACCAGGCTGTTGAGGAACCAGCGCAGCACCGGGTTCGACGAGCCGGAGCCGAACAGGGTGCGGTAGGCCCCGAGGTCCCAGGGATGCGGCAGCCAGGACAGCGGCAGCCTGGTCGATGCCTCGTGGGTCTTGAACGAGGTACTCAGCATCCACAGCAGCGGCGCCAGGAAGATGACCGTGAGCACCGCCAGCAGCAGCCAGAAGAGGAATTGCCCCAACGGTGTCTTGGCTGCCGGCCGGCCGGCGTTGCCGGTGTGGGCCGGTTCCTGCGGGTCGGGTGCGGTGGCGGCGCTGGCGCCACCCGGCGCAAGGCTCGTCATGATTCGTCCTTCTCG
>JAVEEO010000288.1 GCA_030840415.1 Pseudonocardiales bacterium
CCCCAGCACCGGCGCGCTTCGTGGTTCTCGGAGACGTGGGCAGCGTCGCCGACTACCACGTCGGCGACGATGCGATGCTGTTCGGCCTGCTGGCCGCGGCCGAGCACGCCGGCCTGCAGGCCGGCTGGACGGTGGTGTCCGCCACCCCGGAAATCGCAGCCAGCGCGGCGGCCCGGTTCGGCCGGCCCGCGGTGGCCGGGTTCGGCTTCGACAGCTGCCCCGATCAGGCCGCCCGGCAGGCGCTGCTGGCCGAACTCGACGCGCTGCCGCCCGGTGCCGACGGCCCGGGCCGGGAGCTTCGCCAGGCCCTGGCCGGCAGCACGGCGCTGATCATCGCCGGCGGCGGAAACCTCAGCCGGAGTTGGCCGGCGCTGGTCTACGAGCGGCTGGCGGCGGCCCGGCTGGCTGGCCGGCTCGGCGTTCCGGTGGTGCTCACCGGTCAGAGCATCGGACCGGGCTTCGGCGCCGAGCTGCGGCCGCTGGTCGCCGAGCTGCTCGGCACGGCGGCCCGGGTCGGTGTGCGGGAGCAGTTCTCCGCGGCCCTCGCGCTGCTGCTGGGAGTGCCCGAGGAGCGGATCGTGCTCGGCGACGACGACGCCGCGGTGCTCGCCTGCCTGCCCGAGGTCGACACGGGCCTCGATGCCGTTCCCAACCCAGTACCGGTGGCCGAGCCGTTCGTGGCCGTCACCGTCAACGACCTCGGCGAAGCCGTGCTGGCCGCCCTGGCCGGCCAGCTGGCTGAGCACAGCAGCCGGACCGGCGCCGGCCTGGTGCTGGTGCCGCACGCCGGGAACCTGACCGGACCCGCCGACCAGGACGTGGCCGCCGCCCACCGGGTCGCCGGGGCTTTCGACGCCCGGCTGGCCGCCCTCGGCATCGACCGGCGGGCGGTCGTGGTGCCACTGCCGTCGGCAGGTGAGGCGGTGCGGTACTGCCGGCAGGCCGAGCTGGTAATCAGCAGCCGCTACCACCCGGTGGTGTTCGCGGGCAGCTGCCGCACCCCGATGCTGTTCCTCCACCAGGACGCCTACACCGCGCAGAAGGGCATCGGGGCACTGGCCCGGTTCGGCATGGCCGATTGGCGGCTGTCGGTCGAGGACGCGGCGGCCGGCCGGCTGCTGCCGGCGCTGACCGAGCTGTGGCAGCAGCGCGGCCGGCTCGCGGGGCTTCTGCCGTCCGGCGTCGGCGAGCGGGCGCGGGAACGGCTGGGACGGCTGCTCGAGGGCTTGGCTGCCGGCACGATCGGGGCCGCGCCGGCCGGCATGATCTCTGCTCGGCCCGACAGCCCGGACTGGCGTGAGGCCGCCCTGCCCGAATTCCTGGAGCTGGCCGAGGCCGGACTCGAAGCCGAGCGGGACGCCGCGCTCAGCGAGCAGGGAGCGTTGCGCCAGCATGCCGCCGAGGCCGAGCGCTATGCCCGGTCGCTGCAGGAACAGGCCGAACGGCACGAGCCCTACGTCCGGTCGTTGCTGCACCGGGCCGAGGTCGCCGAGCATTACGCGGCGTCACTGCTGGCCCGGGCGGAAGCGGCCGAGCAGCACGCGAGCGCGTTGCAGGCCCCCTCGGGCGGTGGCGACCAACTTCCCGGCTGAGCCGATCCCGCCGGCCGACCCGACAACCTCGCCGGCCGGCTGCTCGGCAGCGGCGCGCAACCGGGCCAGTTCGGCCTCCAGGCTGCGGGCGTATTCGGTGGCCGAGCGGATCGACTCCTGCAGGACGGCGTTGTCAGCCTTCAGGCTCTGCGCGTACTCCGACGCCGCGGCGGCGCTGGCCGTCCGGTCGGCGTGTTCGGCGCGCAGCAACTCCAGGTACGGCTGGGGCGGACCGGTCGAGGTGCCCAGGATCAGCGGGAAGTGCTCGCCGGTCAGCAGGTTGCGGGTGCGCGAGTCCAGGTAGCAGGCGGTGAAGGCCCGTCGCGGTTGCGACGTCGGGTTCACGCCGCTGCGGTGGATCAGCCAGTTGTGCACCAGCACCGCATGTCCGGCCGGCACCTCGAGCGGGTGCACCTGATCGTCCGGGCAGAACTGCCGGGCACCTTCCTCGGACAGGGTGCTGCCCTGCGCGGTCACCAGGCCGAGCCGGTGGCTGCCCGGGATCACCTCGACGCAGCCGTTGGCGGCGGTCGCGTCGTCCAGCGCCATCCAGATCGTGATCAGCGGGTCACGGTCGAGCGCCCAGACGTCCCCGCCGTCCTGGTGCCACGGCAGCACGGTGCCCTGCGCGGCCGGCTTGTTCATCACCATGGCCCGGAACAGCGACGCCGAGGTGTGCCGGCCGTAGTGGTGGGCCGCGACCTCGGCCAGCACCGGGCTGCGCAGCACGGCGCGGAACAGCTCGTCGGTCTCCAGTCCCTGTACCTTGCGATAGCGCAGGGTTCCGCCGCTCGGCTGGCCGGTCACCTCCGGCAGGTCCTCGTAGCGGCCGCCGGTGTCCAGCTGCACCTGCACTTGCGGATTGACCACCCGGCCCACCGCCAGGTCATCGGCGCGCTCGCGCAAGCGATGCAACTCCGCGGCGTCCACCAGTTGGCCGAGGTGCAGGAAGCCCTGGCGGAAGTACCGGTCCCACTGCTCGTCGGTGATCCGGGCGGTCAGTGCCGGGGTCGCTGTCATCGAACCGGCTCCCGGTCGGTCAGCTGCTGGGCAAGGGTGTCCAGCCGGTGCGCCACCTCGGCCAACTGCCGGCGGTGGCCTTCGATGTCGAGCCGGGCGTGGTCCGCCAGTTCGCCGAGTGCGTCCAGCCGGGCCGTCTGCGCGGTGCTCTCGGCACCGGCCTCGGCCACCATGGTGCTCAGCGTGTCGGTCCGGTCGGCCAGCGCCTGGTGGTGGGCACCCAGGCTGGTCAGCAGCGACTGCAGGCCCGAGACCGCGCTGCGCTGCTCGCCGGCGACCGCCTGCAGTTGGGCAACGGTGCGCCGGACGTCGGCCAGCCGCTCGGCCGCCTCGTCGCTGCGCTGCTCGGCATGCTCGGACACCGCACCGGCAGCGTCCAGCACGGCGTTGAGGCGCAGGCTCACCTGCTCGTCATGGCTGGCCAGCACCCGGTTGACGGCACGCTGGAACAGCCGGGCCAGCCCGCCGCGCGGCACCTGCAACGGGGTGTCGAGCAGCTGGTGGCCGTTCCGCAGCGCCCGGCCGGCGCCGGTCTCCGCGGGCGGTTCCGGCTCGGCGGTGGCGGGTCGTTCGGTGGTGAGCAGTTGTTCGATCTGGCGCACCCGACCGAGCACGAAGGACACGCTGCGGTCCAGGTCGTGGTGGCTGCGCATGCTTTCCTGAGCCCGCAGGCCAAGCTCGGCGGCCTCGGCGGGGTTGTCGTGCACCCAGCGCAGGTGCCGGGCCGCCTCGGCGAGATCCGGCTCGGCCCACCGGGTCGGCGGTCCGTACGGCCGGGCGGTCACCGGGATCTCGGCCGGTGTCCAACCGACCAGCAGGCTGTTCTCGGGCGTCATGAAGTCGAGGTTTCCCGAGTATCCGGTGGCGATCACCGGCCGGCCGGCGGACATCGCCTCGGACATGGTCAGCCCCAGGCCCTCGGCCCGGTGCAGCGACACGTAGGCCGCGCAATGGGTGATCAGGGACTCCACCACGGCGGCGTCGAGGTAGTCCTCGATCAGGTGGATGTCCGAGCGGCCACGGCAGGCCGACAGCAGCTGCTCGCGCTCGCTGCGGAACCGCTCGCCGTTGACGCTCTTGATTACCAGCGCGGGGCCTTCGCCGTCGGCGAATGCGGTGGTGAACGCCTCGACGAGCCCGACCGGGTTCTTCCGGTCGAAGACCGAGAAGTAGTCGAACATGTAGAGCAGGTACGGTCGCTGGCCGATGCCCAGGGCGGCCCGGTCGAGCTCGGCGGTACGCGGGAGCTCCGGCACCGGATAGGGAATCACGTGCACCGGCTTGTCGGTCTTGCGCGCGATCGCGTCCCGGACGAACTCCGAGATCGCCCAGATCTCGTCGACCAGCCCGATGGCGGTGTCGAAGCTGTCCGGGAAGTCCTCGACCTCCCATGCCCACACGCCGATGGTGTAGCGACCGGCCAGCAGCGAACTGCCGACCTCGCCGGCCCAGGACGGGAACTGGTCGGCGTTGATCGAGGCGATCGTGATCGGGTAGCGCACCTCGCCGACCTGCTCGGTGAAGCTGGCCTGCTGGCGGCTCAGCGATCGGGTGCTGGTCACCGTGATGTGCGGCAGCCCGCTGGCGCGCACCACGTCGGCGAGCAGCCGCCCGATCTGGCCGACCCCGGTCTCGGTACGGAAGTAACCGGCCAGATTCACCCCGAGCACGTCGGAGCTGGTGACCGGCAGGTTGTTCGCGGAGGCCAGCGCCTCGGTGGGCAGCAGGGCCGCCGGCAGTTGGGCCTCCCGCACCCCGGAGGTCAGGCACCAGGCCAGCAGCCGCGCCTGGTCGGCGCCGAAGGGTTCGGGAAATGCCAGCTGCAGGTCCGGCCGGCTCTGCCACAGCGTTTCCACCAACCGGTTCACCCAGCTGCCCTCGGCGACCGGTTCCGCATACCAGGCCAGGATCTCGGAGTCGTCGTCGTTGAAGGGCACTGGTGGGTACTCGGCCCCGGCCAGCTCGGCGTCCACCACCGCGCTGCGGTAGGCACGGCGCATCATCGGGGTGACGGCGGTGCCGTCGTTGAGCCGGCCGAAGCGGTACGGCGTGCCTATCGAGCCGCCGTTGCCCTCCTCGGTCAGCGCGGCGGCGTACTCGTCGCACAGTTGGCGCACGATGGGGTGCTCGGACAGCAGCACCCGGGGACGGTCGGCGACGTACTTGCTCAGGATCCATGGCGTCTCCAGCCGGTAACCGCTGAAGTGGAAGAACCGCAGCGGCCGGCCACCAACGCGGTAGCCCGCACCGGCCCGCTCGACCGGGCGGCTGTCGAGATTCCAGTAGGCGACGTTGTAACCCGGATCGCGCAGCACCCCGTGGTCGAAGTAGCCGGGCACCAGGTCAATCCAGCGCTGGTCGGTGAACAGCATTCGCTCGGGTGCCGAGATGGAATCCCGCCGCAACCGCTCCTGCCACCAGCGCAGCATGTCGCGGGCGTCCTTGTTGACCGCGATGAAACCCAGGTTGTAGACCCCGGCGCCCATGATGTCGGCCTCGGAGGGCCGCAGGTTGTCCCGGCGCATCGGGCTGACCGTGTGCGGGGTGAGCAGGATGCCGCTGTCGCGCGCCGCGTGCTCGACCTCGTCCAGCGCGCTGTAGACGTAGACGTCGGGATCGAGGTAAACCGCCACCTCGGCACCCCGGTCCAGCAGCAGCTCCAGCGCCCAGGGCTTGAGCGCGGTCGAGAGTTCGGTGACGTCGTAGAGCAGTGCCATTCGGCGGAACTCGGCCGGGTCCAGGCCCAGCTCGTCCGGTGTCACCACGTCGAAGCCGTCGGCGCCGGGGATCTCGCCGGGCAATGCGTCGACCACCAGCACGCTGAACCGCGAGTTCGGATTGCAGGTCAGGAACGAGCGCGCCAGCGTGCGGGCCATGGCCAGGTAGTTGCGGGCCGCGATGGTGACAGCGTGCACCAGATGCTCCGTCCTTCCCCGGTCGGAACGCCTGCTGGTGACGGCACGACGGTAACGTGGCCCAGCGTGCGAACCGTAGATATGCCGCAACGTAACACCGAACGGTCGTTGCGGCCGGGACCGACAGGGCGGTTCGCGCTCAGCCCGCTGCCTGCCGCGGTGCGGGAGCTGGCCGGCCTGCCTGTCCTGGTGCTGCTGGCCTGCGTGGCGCTGGTCGCCGCGCCGGGTGACCTGCTGCCGCAGGCCGGGCTGGACCCGAGCTGGCGGACCGCGCTGAACCTGGCACCGCGGCAGGGCCTGCACTTCGGCCCGGACGTGCTCTTCACCTTGGGCCCGTGGGGTTTTCTCGACCATCCGGAAGCGACCAGCCGCGCAAACCTGGTGCTGGGGACCGGCTACGCGATCTTCGCGGTGAGCCTGGCGTGGCTGGCCTGCCACCTCATGATCCGGCGGGTCAGCACGCCGTCCCGGGCCGGGATCGCCGCTGGCGTCCTGGTGGTGCTGATCGCCCAGGCCAATGCGATGAGTTCGCTGCTGCTGCTGGCCAGCGGCGGGTTCGCCCTGCTGTACCTGGGCGTGCCGCGACTGCCCGGCCGGCACGGCTGGCTGCCGCCGGCGCTGGCGGCCGAGGCGGCGCTGCTGCTGCAGGTCAAGTTCTCGATCGGGCTGGCGGTCGCCGCGATTGCCACGGTGTGCACGGTCTTTGCTTCCGGCCACCGGATCCGGCGGTTCGCGTGGACGGCCGGTGGCTGGCTGCTGGCCACCGTGCTGGCCTGGCTGCTGGCTGGTCAGGCATTGGCCGACTATCCCGGCTGGTTGGTGGGCTCGGTGCGGATCGCGGCCGGCTACACCGACGCGATGGCCTTGGAGGACAAGCCGAATCTGCTGCCCTACCTGTTGCTGGCGGCGGTGCTGGCGGTGGTTGCCGGCTACTTCTTGCGCAGCTTCCGGGCCGCCGGCTTCCGGGCCGGCGTCGGGGTACTGGCCGTTTCGGCGATCCTGCTCTACCTCGGGTTTCGGGAGGCCACCGGTCGCCACCAGCCGGGCCGGCAGGCGTTCTTCTTCCTCACCGCGGTGCCGGTGCTGGCCTGGTTCCTGCCGCCGGTCCACCCCACCCGGGTCAGGCGGTACTCGTTGCGAGCCGTGGCGCTCGCCGCCACCGTATTGCTGGCCGCGCAGAGCTGGCTGCCCGCCGAGCCGTCCCAGGTGCTGGCCGCCTGGTCGGACCGGGTGCAGCTGGTCCTCGACACCGGCTACCAGCAGCAGGCGCTGGACCGGGCGCGGGCCCAGGAGCAGCAGGTGTACCAGCTCTCGCCCCGGCTGCGCGCCGCGGTGGCGGACCACCCGGTGGCGGTGGACTCCTTCGAGTCCTCGCTGGCCTGGGCCTACGGCCTGAACTGGCACCCGGTGCCGGTGCTGCAGACCTACGTCGCCTACACCGCGGAGCTGGACCGCCGCAATGCCGACGCGCTCGACCATGCGCCGGACGGCCAACGGATCCTGCGCTCGGCCGTCGGTTCCATCGACGGCCGCAACCCGCTCTGGGACTCGCCGCGCTACGTCCTCACCGAGGTGTGCCGGTACCGCCCGCAACTGTCCGACGACCGCTGGCTGCTGCTGGCCAAGGCCGGCAACCGGTGCGCAGCCGCGACCGCTGCACCGGCCCGCACGGTAGGCGCGGGGGTCGCCGTCCCGGTTCCCGAGGCGGGCGCCGGCCAGCTGCTGGTGATGTCGTTCGAACCGGCGTCGCCGGGCCCGCTGGTCAGGCTGGGCCGTTTGGTCGACAAGAGCTTCTCCCCGTTGCGGGTCAGCTGCGGGAGCTCGCGGTTCCGGCTGCCCCGGGCCCTGGCCGCCGGTCCGCTGGTCGTCCGGTTGCCGGCGGCGGCGGGCTGGCCGGCCGGCTACCTCGGCGGCCTGTCCTGTCCGAGCGTGGCCTTTACCGAAGCGGGCACGGTGCGGTTCAGCACGATCGGCCTGACGAGCGGCTAGTCCGCTCGCTTCTGCTCGGCCCGCAGCCGGGACAGCGGCAGCACCAGCCACAGGCTGACGAAGAACACCGCCAGCACCCCGGTCACCACGGCCGCGAAGGTCCGTCCGACCACGTAGTCGAGGATCAGCAGGACGCCGCTGAGCACCGCCAGCAGCAGGAAGCTGGTGCCGCCCAGCGCCAGCGCGTTGGTGATCCGGACCAGCTCGTCCTTCAGGCCGTGCCGGAACACCAGGCGATGGAAGGCAACCGGTGCCACCAGCAGGGCGATGGACACCGTGCAGAACAGCAGGGTGATGACGTAGATGGTGCGCTGCAGATCGTCCAGGGTCTGGAAGCGCTGCTGGAAGGCGATCGAGAGCATGAAGGCGAAGAGGATCTGTACGCCGGTCTCGGCGACCCGCAGCTCTTGCAGCAACTCGCTGTAGTTGCGGTCCAGCCGGTCGGCCTCCGACTCGTCCCGGCCGTCGGCACCGGTTCGGTTGGCGTCAGCCACGATAGCGGTCCCTTCGTCGGTGGTGGTCCAGCGGTGGTGTTCCAGCGGTGGTGTTCCAGCGGTAATGGTCCAGCCTCGCATGCGTTCCTCAGCTACCAGGCCCGGCACCGGCACCATCCGGGTGCCTGCCCCTAGGTTGAAAGCATGAACGCCTGGGTCGGCATCTCCGGCTGGATCTACCCGCCCTGGCGCGGGGACTTCTACCCGGCGGGCCTGCCGCACCGGCGGGAGCTGGCCTATGCCGCCTCGCAACTGTCCTCGATCGAGATCAACGGCTCGTTCTACGCCCTGCAACGGCCCACCAGTTACCACCGCTGGGCCGCCGAGACGCCGCCGGGTTTCGTGTTCTCGGTCAAGGGCGGCCGCTTCATCACCCACATGAAGAAGCTGCGCGACGTCCGGACGCCGCTGGCCAACTTCTTCGGCTCGGGGGTGCTGGCGCTGCAGGACAAGCTCGGGCCGTTGCTCTGGCAGCTGCCGCCGACGCTGGGCTTCGACGCCGACCGGCTGACCGACTTCTTCACCGGGCTGCCGGCCTCCACCGGTGAAGCCGCCTACCTGGCCCGGCAGCACGACGACCGGCTGACCGGCCGGGCCTGGACCGGCGTGCTGGCCGACCGGCCGTTACGGCACGCGGTGGAGGTCAGGCACGACAGCTACCGCACGCCGGCCTTCGTGGAGTTGCTGCGCCAGCTCGGCGTGGGCCTGGTGGTGGCCGACACCGCCGGCCGCTGGCCGCAGCTGTTCGACGTCACCGCCGACTTCGTCTACGTCCGGTTGCACGGTGCGCAGGAGCTCTACGTCAGCGGCTACAGCCCGGACGAGCTGGCCGTCTGGGCCGAGCGGATCCGGGGCTGGACCGGCGCCGGCCTGGACGTGTACGTGTACTTCGACAACGACGTCAAGGTCCGCGCGCCCTACGACGCCCAGGCCCTGCAGGCGCTGCTCGCGAGTCGGGAAACCCCCCGGCTCGCACCGGTCAGCTGACCGGGTCCATCCGCAACGAACGCACCTCACCGGTGTGCCGCAGCTGGATCGAGCCGTAGCGGGTCCGCACCTCGTAGGCGCGCTGGCCACGGGTCGCCGGGCCGGTCAGCAGCTGGCCGTCGCTGACCCGGAACTTGGTGTAGTGCCAGGGGCAGACGATGCAGCCGTCCTTGAACTCGCCCTCGTGCAGCGGGCCGCCGCGGTGGCTGCACCGGTCGGCGATGGCGTAGAGCTGGCCGCGGGTGCGCACCAGCAGTACCGGCAGCTTGCCGTCATAGACCAGCGTCGGCTGCTCGTCGACCAGGTCGGCCTCGGGCAGCACGTCGGTCCATTCATCGGAGGCGTGGTCGAAGGCGGTGGTGTCCACCCCGACGCCCCGGGCGTAGCTGAGGTGGCCGCCCAGCCAGCCGGTGACTCCGAGGATCAGCGCACCGGCCGCTGCCAGGCCCGCTCCCAGACCCTGCCGCTGCCGGCGGCGGGCCAACCAGCTGCCGGTGTAGAGGCCCAGCGCGAGCTGGTTGCCGACCGCGTGCACGAAGCCGACCCGGCGCTCGGCGAGCCGGGTGTCGGCCCAGTCGCTGGTGCCGGTCAGCGCGGCCGGTATCGCCGCGGCGATACCCAGGCCGACCAGCTTCGTGGCCGCGGCCCGCCCCGCCGGGCCGGCGGTCAGGTCCAGGTAGCTGGCCCCGAGCCAGGAACCCAGCGGGACCACCACCAGCACCGGATGCAGCGGATGCCCGGCGGCCGTGCCGCTCAGTGCGCTGCGCAGCGCGGGGACGGAGTCGAGTCGCTTCTGGATCCCGTTGGCGAGCCGGTCGGCGACCGGGTCCAGCACGGTGGTTCGCTCGACCCGGTCGATCAGGCCGTCCAGGGCGCGGTTCGTTCGCCAGCTCAGCATGTCAGCCTTACCCGGGCGGCCAGTGCGTGAGCGGCACTACGCAAGCCCGTGTGCTCAGGGGGTAGCTGCGGGTTCAGCTTGGCTGAGATTAGCGTGGGCCGCCCGTCCGGCGGTCGTCGGCGACCCAGCGCGGAGGGCGAGGCTCGGCTATGAGCCCGACCACACCTGCTAGCAGCCCGCTTGCAATTGTTAGCAGGGGCGGGGCACGCTGGGAGACGTGAACGTTGACGGGCTCAAGGAGACGGCGGCCAAGGCACCGATGATCGGTGTCGGCACCATCGGCGACTTCATCCGCGAGCAGCGCCAGCAGGCCCAGGTTTCGTTGCGCCAGCTCTCCAAGCTTGCCGGCGTTTCCAATCCCTACCTGTCCCAGGTCGAGCGCGGCCTGCGCCGGCCGAGTGCCGAGATCCTGCAGCAGATCGCCAAGGGATTGCGCATTTCGGCCGAGCAGCTCTACGTACGGGCCGGGATTCTGGAGGATCGGCCGGCCGGTTCGGAGCTGATCCCGGCCATCCTGGCCGACCAGGGGCTGACCGAGCGCCAGAAGAACGTTCTCGTCGAGATCTATGAGTCTTTCCGCCGTGAGAACCGCGCTGCCGGCCTCGACCCGACGCCGGACGCAGCACGGCCGAACGCCGCTGACGCGGCAACTGAGAAGGAGTAACCACATGTCGATCGCCACCGACGTCCGCGCGTACGCGGACCTGGCCCTGGAGCAGGGCAAGAGCGCACTCAGCCAGGCGGGCACCGCCGTGGTCAACGCCAACAAGCGGCTGGCCACCGATGCCCCCAAGCCGGTGCTGGCCGCCCTGGGCGTGGCCGACCTGGTCGCCGACACCCTCGGCAAGCAGGCCGAGGCGCTCGGCAAGCAGGCCGGTCACCTCGGCAAGCGGGTCGAGTCGCTGCCGGCCGACGCCGCCGGCAACGTCGTCAAGGTGCAGGAGACCAGCCTGGCGCTGCTCAACCGCACCCAGGACGACGCGATCGCCCGGTTCGCCGAGCTGCGCGACCGGCTGGACACCGGCGTGGGCACGGTCAGGGCGCTGCCGCAACTGTCCGTGGTCGCCGCCGGCACCACCACGGTCTACCTCAGCAACGCCCGGCAGGTCTTCGGCAAGCTGACCGCCCGCGGCGAGGCGCGGCTGGCCGATCTGCGCAAGGACCCCCGGGTGAGCAAGCTGCTGGGCGAGGTGGACGAGGCCGGCACCGCGGTCGGTGCCCGGCTCGACTCGGTGCGGTCGG
>JAVEEO010000306.1 GCA_030840415.1 Pseudonocardiales bacterium
TCGACGTGCTGACCGGCGACTACCTGGCCGAGCTGACGATGCTGATCCTGGCCCGGGACCGGCTTCGCGACCCGGCCCTGGGCTACGCCGGGACGTTCCTGCGCCAACTGGAAGGCAGCCTCGGCCGCGCCCTGGACGCCGGGGTGGCGATCGTGACCAACGCCGGCGGCCTGAACCCGGCCGGCCTCGCCGCGGCCATCCAGCGGCTGGGCGATCGGCTCGGGCTGCCGGTCAAGGTCGGCCACGTCCTCGGTGACGACCTGCTCGACCGGGCCGGCGAGCTCGGCTTCGGCCGGCCGCTGGCGGCCCATGCCTACCTCGGCGGTTGGGGAATCGCGGCCTGCCTGGCCGCCGGTGCGGACGTGGTGGTGACCGGCCGGGTCACCGACGCCTCGCTGGTGCTGGGGCCGGCGGCGGCGCACTTCGGGTGGCGCCCGGAGGACCACGACGCGCTGGCCGGCGCGGTGGTGGCCGGGCACATCCTCGAGTGCGGCACCCAGGCAACCGGCGGCAACTACGCCTTCTTCACCGAGATCGCCGATCTGCGCCGGCCCGGCTTCCCGATCGCCGAGATCTCGGCCGACGGTTCGGCCGTGATCACCAAGCCGGCCGGCTCCGGCGGGGCGGTGACCCTCGGCACGATCACCGCCCAGCTGCTCTACGAGATCGCCGGCCCGCGCTATCCGGGCCCGGACGTCACGGCCCGCTTCGACAGCATCGAGCTCGCCTCCGACGGCCCGGACCGGGTGCGGGTGCGCGGCGTGCGCGGCGAACCGCCGCCGCCGACGTACAAGGTCTCGCTAAACCGTCTGGCAGGTTTTCGCAACCAGGTGGAATTCGTCCTCACCGGCCTGGATATCGACGCCAAGGCCGCGCTGGTCCGCCGGCAGCTAGCCGGGCAGGTCCCCGCCGACGCGGAGTGGACGTTCGAGCGCACCGACCAGCCGGACGCGGCCACCGAGGCGGCGGCCAGCACCGTGCTGCGCTGCGTGGTGCGCGGTACCGATGCCGACGCGATCGGCCGCCGGTTCTCCGACGCCGCCGTGCAACTGGCGTTGGGCAGCTACCCGGGCTTCCACCTGAGCGCTCCCCCGGGAAAGGCCCAGCCGTACGGGGTTTTCGACGCCGGCTGGGTCGCCGCGGACCAGGTCGAACAGGTGGCCGTGCTGCCCGATGGGCGCCGGCAGCCGATCCCGCCGGCGGTGCTCACCCGGGGACTCGACATCGAAACCGACGCAGGCGCCGAGCCGTCGCCGGCTGATCCGGTGGCTGCCCGGCCGGTGCGGCGGCTGCCGCTGGGCACCCTGGTCGGCGCTCGCAGCGGTGACAAGGCCGGCGCGGCCAACCTCGGCCTGTGGGTGCGGCAGCAGGCCGCCTGGCCGTGGCTGGTCGCGACGCTGACCGTCGCCGAGTTGCGCCGGCTGCTGCCCGAGGTGGCCCAACTGCCGATCCGGCGCTACCTGCTGCCCAACCTGCTCGCGGTCAACTTCGTGATCGACGGCCTGCTCGGCGCCGGAGTCGCCTACCAGGCCAGGTTCGATCCGCAGGCCAAGGCACTGGGCGAGTGGTTGCGGTCGCGGATGGTCGACATTCCCGAGGAGTTGCTGACATGACCGCGCTCGGATCGTCGCTGAACACCGGCAGCGCGGAATTCGCCGAGAACCGCGCGGCGATGCTGGCGGCCCTCGCCGAGGTGCGGGCCGAGCATGCCAAGGCGGTGGCCGGTGGCGGCCCGTCCTACACCCAGCGGCACCGCGACCGTGGCAAGTTGCCGGTCAGGGAGCGGATCGAGCTGCTGCTGGACGAGGACTCGCCGTTTCTGGAGTTGTCGCCGCTGGCCGGTTGGGGCAGTGACTTCACCGTCGGCGCGAGCGTCGTCACCGGGATCGGCGTGGTCAGCGGGGTCGAGTGCCTGATCGTGGCCAACGACCCCACGGTCAAGGGCGGTGCCAGCAATCCGTGGACCACCCGCAAGGTGTTCCGGGCCAACGACATCGCCCGGCAGAACCGGCTTCCGGTTCTCTCGCTGGTGGAATCCGGTGGGGCGGATCTGCCGACCCAGAAGGAGATCTTCATTCCCGGCGGACGGCTGTTCCGCGATCTCACCCAGCTGTCGGCAGCCGGCATCCCCACCATCGCGCTGGTGTTCGGCAACTCCACCGCCGGTGGCGCCTACGTCCCCGGGATGTCCGATCACGTGGTGATGATCTCCGAGCGTTCCAAAGTGTTCCTGGCCGGCCCGCCACTGGTCCGGATGGCAACCGGCGAGCAGGCCGAGGAGGAATCCCTCGGTGGGGCGGCGATGCACGCCCGGACGTCGGGGCTGGCCGACTACCTGGCAGCCGACGAACGAGACGCCATCCGGATCGGCCGGCGGATCGTGGCCCGGCTCAACTGGCACAAGCTGGGACCGGCGCCGGAGGCCGACGTGGCCGGACCGCTGTTCGACGAGCAGGACCTGCTGGGCATCGTCGGTGCGGACCTGCGGGTTCCCTTCGATCCGCGCGAGGTGATCGCCCGGGTGGTCGACGGTTCGGACTTCGACGAGTTCAAGCCGCTGTACGGCTCCAGCCTGGTCACCGGCTGGGCCCGGGTGCACGGCTACCCCATCGGCGTGCTGGCCAACGCCCGCGGGGTGCTGTTCAGCGAGGAGTCGCAGAAGGCAGCCCAGTTCATCCAGCTGGCCAACCGATCGCTCACCCCGTTGCTGTTCCTGCACAACACCACCGGCTACATGGTCGGCGAGCGCTACGAGCAGGGCGGCATCATCAAGCACGGCGCCATGATGATCAACGCCGTGTCGAACTCGAAGGTGCCGCACATCTCGATGCTGCTCGGAGCCTCCTACGGCGCCGGCCACTACGGCATGTGCGGGCGCGCCTTCGACCCGCGGTTCCTGTTCGCCTGGCCGAGTGCGAAGGCGGCGGTGATGGGACCGCACCAGTTGGCCGGCGTGCTGTCCCTAGTGGCCCGTGCCTCGGCCGAGGCACGCGGGCAGGTCTACGACGAGGCCGGTGACGAGGCGATGCGGGCCTACGTCGAGGCCCAGATCGAGGCCGAGTCGCTGCCGATGTTCCTGTCCGGGCGGTTGTACGACGACGGCATCATCGATCCGCGCGATACCCGCACGGTGCTGGGACTGTGCCTGTCGGCGATCGCCAGCGGACCGATCGAGGGCGCCGGTTCATTCGGCGTCTTCAGGATGTGAGCGCCGCGATGGCCGAATCGTTCTCCCGGGTGCTGGTGGCCAACCGGGGTGAGATCGCCCGCCGGGTGTTCGCCAGTTGCCGGCGGCAGGGATTGTCCCCGGTCGCGGTGTTCGCCGACGATGACGCCGACAGCCCGTACGTCCGCGAGGCGGACCTGGCGGTGCGGCTGCCGGGAGATGGCCTCGACCGCACCTACCTCAACGTCGCGGCCCTGCTCGAGGCCGCCCGGAAGGCCGGCGCGCAGGCGATCTATCCGGGCTACGGGCTGCTGTCGGAGAACGCGGAGTTCGCCCGGGCGGTGCAGGCCGCCGGGCTGGTGTGGATCGGGCCGCCGGCCGACGCGATCGCCCGGATGGGCTCCAAGATCGAGGCGAAGCGGTTGATGGCCGAGGCCGGCGTGCCGGTACTGCCCGCCTGGGATCCGGAGGTACTGCTGTGCGGCGGCGCCCAGACGGGCTTTCCGCTGCTGGTCAAAGCCGCTGCCGGCGGCGGCGGCCGTGGCATGCGAATCGTTGCCAGCCTCGCCGAACTCGACGCCGAGCTTTCCGGTGCCCGGGCCGAGGCGCTGGCTGCCTTCGGCGACAGCACGGTGTTCTGCGAGCCGTACCTGGCCGCCGGCCATCACGTCGAGGTGCAGGTGCTGGCCGACCGGCACGGCACCGTCTGGGCGGTGGGCGAGCGCGAGTGCTCCATCCAGCGCCGGTACCAGAAGATCCTGGAGGAGTCGCCGTCCCCGCTGGTCGAGCGCATCCCCGGCCTGCGCGAGAAGCTGTTCGCCGCCGCGGTCAGCGCCGCCCGGGCGGTCGGCTACGTCGGTGCGGGCACGGTGGAGTTCCTGGTCGCACCGTCCGGGGAGTTCCACTTCCTGGAGATGAACACCCGGATCCAGGTCGAGCACCCCGTCACCGAATGCACCACCGGCCTGGACCTGGTCCGGCTGCAGTTCTCGATCGCGGCCGGAACCCCGCTGGCCGCGACCGCGCCGGCGCCGTCCGGGCACGCGATCGAGGTCCGGCTCTACGCCGAGAACCCGGCCCGGGACTGGCAACCGCAGACCGGTACGGTGCACCGGCTGCGGATCCCCGGCGTGAGCGTGGAGTTCGGCCCGCTGGACAAGCCGGGCCTGCGGCTGGACTCCGGGGTGCTGGCAGGCTCGGTGGTCCGGGTGCGCTACGACCCGATGCTGGCCAAGCTGATCGCCTGGGCACCCGAGCGCGCCGAAGCGGCCGCGATGCTGGCCACCGCGTTGGCTCGGGCCGAGATCGCCGGGGTGGGCACGAACCGGGACCTGCTGGTGCGCACGCTGCGGCATCCGGACTTCCTGGCGGGCAGCACCGACACCGGGTTCCTGGACCGGCACCGGCAGCTGTTCCAGCCGCTGGCCGACCGCCGGGCCGAGGCGCTGGCGGCGCTGGCCGCGGCGCTCAGCGACGCGGCGGCCAGTCGGGGGGCCGGCACCCTGTTGCCCGGCGTGCCCGGCGGCTGGCGCAACGTGGTGTCCCAGCCGCGGCGAACCAGCTACCGGACCGCTGACGGCAGCCGGCACGAGATCGAATACCACCTGGATCGCGAAGGATTGCGGGCCGCGGGCTTTCCCGGCCTGCGGCTGGTCTCGGCCGGCCCGGATGAGGTGGTGCTGGAGGACGACGGGCTCCGGCACGCTTTCCGGGTGGCTCGCTTCGACGGGCTGGTCTACCTCGATTCGATACTGGGAGCGGTGGTGCTGAGCCCGGTGCCGAGGCTGCCGGAGCCGGCGGCGGCAACGGCGGCCGGCTCGTTGTTCGCGCCGATGCCGGGGTCGGTCGTCCGGATCGCGGTGAGCGCCGGTGACCAGGTCGCGGCCGGCCAGCCGCTGCTCTGGCTGGAGGCGATGAAGATGCAGCACCCGGTGCTGGCGCCGGTTGCCGGCACCGTCCTCGAGCTGCCGATCACCCTGGATCAGCAAGTGGAACTGGGCAGCGTGCTGGCGGTGCTGTCCGGCGCCGACAGCGGTACCGGCAGCGAATCGGCATGACCGGCCCGGTGCCCCAGCAGGAGCGCAGCCGGCTGACCCGCAGGCGATTGCTGGACGCCGCGGTGGCCTCGCTGTCCGAGGTCGGCTGGGCGGGCACCACGGTCTCGGTGGTGGCGGCCCGGGCGGGCGTGTCGCGCGGTGCCAGCCAGCACCACTTCGCCACCCGGGAAGCGCTGTTCGCGGCCACCGTCGACCACATCGCCGAACTCCGGCTGGCCGAACTGGCCTCGCCGGTCACCGCGCCGCCGGCCGGCAGCGGGCGCACCGAAGCGGTGCTGGGGCGGATGGCGGCGGTCTACACCGGGCCGCTGTTCCGGGCCGCCCTGCAGATCTGGGCGGCCGCCGCCTCCGATCCGGTGCTGCGCAACCAGATCGTGCCGCTGGAGGCCGAGCTGGGCCGGCTGATGCACCAGCACGCGGTCCGGCTGCTTGGTGCCGACGAGCAGCAGCCGGGCGTCCGCGAGGCGGTGCAGGCCAGCCTGGACCTGGCGCGCGGGCTGGGGCTGGCCGACATCCTCACCGATGACTCGCGCCGGCGGGCCGCGGTGCTCCGGCAGTGGGCGCGCACCCTGGACGGGGTACTGGCCGTCCGGAGGGACTGAGACCGGGCAGCCGGGTCAGCGCGACTCCACCAACAGCAGGGGATCGGTCGTCGCGACCAGCAGCTCGGCCAGTACCGGAGCCAGGTGCGGGTTGTCATCGTGCCCGTCCAACTCGACGATCCGAGCGCCGAGCTCGACCAGCGCGGTCAACGTCCGCGCCAGCGCCGCGCGCAGCAGCCCGATGCACCGGGTTGCGGGCCAGTGCCCGCTGCGACCACCCGGTTGCCCTCGCGGGCCACCAGCGTGCGGCGCCAGCGTTCGCCGTCCCGGTCCGCACCGTGCAACAGGTGGCCCTGGGCGGCCCACAGCGGGTCGCTGTCCGGGGCCAGCAACGCGGTGACCGGAGCCTCGTCGGCAGCGGTCCAGGGGCGCAGTCGCATGTCCTCCTGCCTCCCCGAGAAAGGGCGCCGGGCTTGCGGCTGCCGCGCCACGCAGCCGAACCTACCGCCGCTGATACCCGTTTTCGCTGCCGGCGTAGCGCGGCGGAACTGGCTGGCAACCTGTCGGTACCCGTCACTAGGGTCGATTTCATGACAGCAGCCCCGAGCTACCTGAGGTTTCCGCACCTGCGCGGCGACCAGCTGACCTTCGCCGCCGAGAACGACGTCTGGCTGGCCGGTGCCGACGGTGGCCAGGCCCGGCGGCTGACCGCCGAAGCGGTGCCGGTGGCGCGACCGCGGCTGTCACCGGACGGCACCCTGCTGGCCTGGCAGTCCCGCCGCGGCGCCGAGCCCGAGGTCTACCTGATGCCGGTCGCCGGCGGCCCCGCGCGGCAGCTGACCTTCTTCGGCCACGCCAGCACGACGCTGCTCGGCTTCTCCGAGGCCGGCCAGGTGCTGGTGTGCTCGGCCGGCTCGCAGCCGTTCCGCAGTTTCGGGTGGGCCTATGCCATCGAGGTCGGCGAGGGGGCTACTCCGGCTCCTCGACGGCTGCCCTACGGCCCGGTGACCGCGGTGGCGATCGGCGACCCGGCGGTAGTGGTGGGCACCGGCAACCTGCGTGAGCCCGCCCACTGGAAGCGGTATCGAGGCGGCACGGCCGGCCGGTTGTGGCTCGACGCCGACGGCACCGGCGAGTTCGCCGAGCTGCTGGCCGAGCTGCCGGGGCCGAAGACCGCGCCGGTCTGGACCGGCGGCCGGCTGGCGTTCCTGGCCGACTTCGAGGGGCACGGCAACGTCTACTCGGTGGCCGCCGACGGCTCGGACCTGCGCCGGCACACCGACCACGACACCTTCTACGCCCGGCAGCTGGCCGGTGACGGCAACCGGCTGGTCTATCAGCACGCCGGCGAGTTGTGGCGGCTGGATTCGCTGGAGCCCGATTCGCAACCGCGCCGGCTCGATGTCGAACTGGCCAGCAGCCGGGCATTGCGAGCCGTGACGCCGGTGAAGGTTGCCGACCATCTCGGCGATCTCGCCGTCGACGGCACCGGCCGGGCCAGCGCGATCGAGATCCGCGGCAACATCGTCTGGCTGACCCACCGCGACGGCCCGGCCCGGGTGGTCGCCTCCCGGCCCGGCGTCCGGCACCGGTTGCCGGCCGTGCTGGCTGATGCCGGTCCGCACGGTGAGCTCTCGATTGCCTATGTCACCGACGCCGAGGGTGAGGACGCCGTCGAGATCGCCGACGCCCGTGGGGTTCGCCGGTACGGAACCGGCCAGCTCGGCCGGGTGCTGGAACTGGTGGCGAGCCCGGACGGCAGCCGGCTGGCCGCTGCCACCCACGACGGCCGGCTGCTGAGCATCGCCACCACCGACGGTGCGATCACCGAGCTGGAGGCCAACCCCAGCGGCGACCCCCGGCAGCTGGCATTCTCGCCGGATTCGGCATGGCTGGCCTACTCCGCCGCCGAACCGATGGGCGGCGAGCTGCGCAGCATCCGGCTGGTCGAGCTCGCCACCGGCCAGATCACGCCGGTCACCTCGCACCGGTTCCTCGACACCCATCCGGTCTTCAGCTCCGACGGCAAGTACCTGGCGTTCCTGTCGGCCCGCACCTTCGACCCGGTCCATGACGGCCACGTCTTCGACCTGGCCTTTCCGCTGACCGTCCGGCCCTACCTGACCACGCTGGCTGCCGCCACCCCGTCGCCGTTCGACCCCGAGGTGCGGGGTCAGGCCGTGGGGGCCCCGGGGGCGGCAGCCGCGGACGCCGGGGTCGGTGGCGTTGCGATGCCGATCACGGTCGAGCTCGACGGCCTGGCCGAGCGAATCGTGGCATTTCCGGTCGCCGCCGGTCGGCTGGCGGACCTGCGATCGGCCGACGGTGGCTTCATCTGGACCGACAAGCCCGTCGCCGGCGAGCTGGGCGAGTCCCGCAATCCCGGCGACGACATCCGGCCCGCTCTGCAGCGCTGGGACTTCGGCACCCGCAAGCTGGTCGAGCTGGCGGCTCGGGTGGACGACTTCGCGGTGTCGGGCGACGGCCGGAAGGTAGTGCTGCGCGACGCCAAGGCCCTCAGCCTGGTGCCTGCCGACCGCAAGCCCGCCGAGGGTAGCGACGATGCCGTTGCGATCGATCTCGACCGGATCCGGCTCACGGTGGATCCGCCGGCCGAGTGGCGCCAGATGGTTGACGAGACGGGCCGGCTGATGCGCGATCACTACTGGAT
>JAVEEO010000327.1 GCA_030840415.1 Pseudonocardiales bacterium
GTCATGTCAACGAAACCCCCCAGCCTTCCCGCGTCTGGCGGTTCAAGGAGGGACGCGACATGAGCGTTCAGGGATGTGCGCCGGCGTTGTGGCACCACGGCCTTCGGCCGCGGCGACTAGTGCCGCCCATCGTGCTGGCGGTGATGGTCGCGCTCTTCTGCGGCTTCCACGCCCCGATGGCGCGGGCGGCCTCGTCGCCCACCACGCCGATCTGGTCCACCCAGCTCGACTTCGACAACAACGGCACTCCCTGGTCGGAGTCGTTCTTCGCCGGGCTGGCGTCCGACGGCCTGACGACCGCCGAGCTCAACATGCCGTGGGGCACGATCGAGCCCCAGCCCGGCACGTTCAGCTTCACCGAGTGGGACACCGAGCTCGCCAACGCCAGTGCCGCCGGTATCCAGCTCATCCCGATCTTCTGGCAGGCCGGCTGGGGGGGCAGCCCCGCCCCGTGGATCAACGACTTCGAGGTCGGCAGCGGCGGCGCGCAGGGCCAGGCGCCGGAGTGGTGGGACCCGACGGAGCAGTCGGAGTACTTCACCTACGTGGAGGACACGATCCAGAACGCCGTCAGCCAGCCCGGCGGTTACGGCGGTGCGATCCTGGACTACGGCTACCTTGACGCCCAGTGGGACCTCAACGGCGCCGGCGGCGGCTATGCGGCTGACGACATCAGCGAGTTCCGGAGCACGTACCTGCCGCAGACCTATGGCACCATCGCCACGTTCAACTCCGATAACGGCACGTCGTACAGCTCGTTCAGCCAGGTGCCTGCGGCCGCGCCTGGCCAGGCCCTCTTCGGCGTCTTCCAGGCGTTCCGGGCGTGGAGCGTTAAGACGACCTACGGGCAGCTGACCGCCGGAGTGCGCAACATCACCGCCAGCACCCCGCTGTACTACTACTTCGGCGGCGGCTTCGGCAACGCGACGTCCTACGCCAACAACCCGGACACGTTCTTCCAGCTGGCGAAGCAGTACAACGTCACCGTCATCGACGACGACGCCTCGTCCCAGGGCCTGACCCTGACGTTCGGCAGCCTGGCCCGCGCTTATGGCGTGAAGGTGGCGCAGGAGTGGACCGCGCCGCCCGACAACAGCCAGCTCGCCGCGAAGGCGGCGTCGTGGATATCCCTCTACGCGATGGGCCTGCCCAACGGCGGTGGCGAGGACTTCTTCATCCATGACGGCACCGAGAAGGACACCGTCGGCTTCCCCATCTACACCAGCTGGCTGCCGGAGCTGAAGGGCCTGTCCGGCACGTACCCGCAGCAGCCAGCCGCGGTGTACATCGACTTCTCCCAGGGCTACGGCAACACCAGCGGCGGCAGCCTGGGTAACGTCGAGAACGAGATCGCGAACCTGTGGCTGAACTACCAGGCCGGCTTCGCCGTGGTGACCAGCCAGGAAGTGAACAACGGCGCGGTCAGCCTGTCCAAGTTCAAGGCGGTCCTGCCGCTCAACGGCGTCGACTCGAACCTGACCGCGTACAAGTCAGCCGGCGGCACGGTGCTGACCGAGCCGGAGCAGCTCACCCAGTACACCACCGCGTACGCGCAGATCGACGCCCGAGACGTGGGCGACCTGCAGGCCGTCCCCGCCGTGGCGACCAACGGCACCAGCGCCTCCATTACCCTCGCGAACATCACCTCAGGCACCACTTACAACGACCCGATCGCCTTCAGCCCGGCCGGGCTCGGCCTCAACTCGGGCAACTACTACCTGGTCAACGCCGCGACCGGGGCCGCCGTCCCGCAGACCCAGCAGTCGAACGGCCTGCTGTGCGCGACGGCGAACATTGGCGCGGCGACGCTCGCGCAGTGGAACGTGGTGGCGGGGACGCCGCCCTCCGGCACCGCGTCGTCCAGTTGCCCGGTCACCGAGACGGGCGCCACCTCCGTGACGGCCACGGCCGGCCAGGCCGGCGGCGGGCTGCAGTTCCTCGGCGTCGGCCAGACTAGCTCGGGCTCCGACGGTAACCTCACCCAGATCACCCAGAACGGCGAACCGGCCGTCCAGACCTGGACGACGTCGCAGAGCGGTACCGGCGACGCCAACGTCTACCTGCAGCTCAACCCGCTGTCCGCGGTCGAGGCGGCGGCCAGCGTGACGGTGCAGGTCAGGTACTGGGCCACGGCGGGGCAGGGCTTCACGGTGCAGTACGACACGCCGAGTAATGCTTATCAGAACGGCCCGACAGTCACCAGCCCGGGGACCGGGACATGGACGACGGCGACCGTGCAGCTGACCGGCGCGCAGTTTGAGGAGGCCCAGAACGGCGGCGCCGACCTGCGGCTGAACGTCAGCAACGCCAGCGCGCCACTGATCGTGCAGAGCGTCACGATGTCCACCACCGGCAGCAGCGAAGGCCCGTACGGCGGCACGCCGGCGGGCATCCCCGGCACGGTGCAGGCGGCCAACTACGACACTGGCGGGCAGGGCGTGGCCTATAACGTCACCTCGGTCAACGGCACCGGCAACAGCTACCGCCCCGACGGGGTGGACCTGGAGACCTGCTCCGACACCGGCTGCGGGGATGACCTGGGCTGGACGGCGGCGGGGCAGTGGTTCAAGTACACCGTCAACGTCGCCACCGCCGGCACCTACACCGTCAGCATCCGGCTGGCCTCGCCCGGCGGGGTGACCGAAGGGCTGCACATCGCCAACGCGGCGGGCAGCAACCTGTCCGGGAACGTCAACGTCCCGGCC
>JAVEEO010000441.1 GCA_030840415.1 Pseudonocardiales bacterium
CGGCGTTCTTCCCCTCACCCTTCGACAGCGCCGCGGTGCTGACCATCGACGGGGTGGGCGAGTGGCAGACCACCACCATCTGGCACGGCCGCGGCGACCGGCTGGAACTGCTCAACTCGATCTCCTACCCGCACTCGGTGGGCATGCTCTACTCGGCGTTCACCTACTACTGCGGGTTCAAGGTCGATTCCGGCGAGTACAAGCTGATGGGCCTGGCCCCGTACGGCCGGCCCCGGTACGCCGAGCTGATCCGCCGCGAGCTGGTCAACATCCGCCCGGACGGCTCGTTCACCCTCGACATGCGCTACTTCGACTACCTGCGCGGCCAGCGGATGGTGGGCGGCGCCTTCGAGCGGTTGTTCGGCGGCCCGATCCGCGATCCGGAGGGCCCGCTGACCCAGCGCGAGTGCGACCTGGCGGCCTCGGTGCAGCAGGTCACCGAGGAGATCGTCTCGGGACTGGCCGCCCGGGCCGCCGAGCTGACCGGCGAGCGCAACCTCTGCCTGGCCGGCGGGGTGGCGCTGAACTGCGTGGCCAACGGCGTGCTCAGCCGCAGCGGCCGGTTCGACGACATCTGGGTGCAGCCGGCCGCCGGTGACGCCGGCTGCGCGCTCGGTGCGGCGCTGACGGTGGCGGTGCCGGAGTCCGGCCGGCCGCATCTGAACGCCGGCCCGGACGGCAACGCCGCCGGCCCGGACGGCATGAGCGGCTCGCTGCTCGGCCCGGAGTACGGCGACGCCGAGATCGCCGAGTTCCTCACCAGCCACGGCTATCCGTACACCGAGTACCCGGAGGACCAGTTGTACGCCGAGACGGCCGCGATGCTGGCCGGCGGGGCGGTGGTCGGTTGGTTCCAGGGCCGGATGGAGTACGGCCCGCGCGCGCTGGGCGCCCGGTCCATCCTCGGCGACCCGCGCAACGCCGAGATGCAGAAGACCATGAACCTCAAGATCAAGTTCCGCGAGTCGTTCCGGCCGTTCGCGCCGGCGGTGCTGGCCGAGGACGCCGGCAAGTACTTCGACCTGCGCCACGACAGCCCGTACATGCTGATGGTCAGCGAGATCGCGGAGTCCATCAAGGCCGGCGCGGCACTGACCGAGGCCGGCCCGCGGCGCGACCTGGGCAGCATCAACGAGGTCCGTTCGCAGCTGCCCGCGATCACCCACGTCGACCTGTCGGCGCGGGTGCAGACGGTGGACGAGCAGCGCAACGCGCCGCTGACCCGCCTGCTGCGCAGCTTCAAGGAGTCGACCGGCTGCTCGGTACTGGTCAACACCTCGTTCAACGTGCGCGGCGAGCCGATCGTGCGGACCCCGGAGGAGGCCTACGCCTGCTTCATGCGCACCGGCATCGACGTGCTGGTGCTGGGCCGGCACCTGCTGCGCAAGCCCGACCAGCCGGCCTTCGTCGAGGCGGTCGACTGGCGCAGCCAGATCCCGCTCGACTGACCCGAACCCTGCCACCTTCGATCGAGGGAACCGCCCATGCTGGCTCGACTGGCCGCACGCCTGTACTTTCTCGCCGTCCTGGTACCCGTCTCGCTGACCCGGAAGCTGCGCAAGTCCTCGGCCTTCGGCGAGCGGGCGCACCTGGCCCCGACCGCCTGGGACCGCTGATGTCGTCCACCATCTACAAGAACATCGACCAGCAGCCGATCTGGGCCGGCGGCGGCAGCGGCGTGTGGCTGACCGACTCCGACGGCCGGTCCTACCTCGACACCTGCGGCGGGGTCGCGGTGTCGAGCCTGGGCCACTGCCACCCCCGGGTGATCGACGCCATCACCCAGGAGGCCAAGAACCTCAGCTGGGCCCACGCCGGCAGCTTCACGACCCCGGCAGCCGAGGAGCTGGCCGAGCTGCTCACCTCGCTGCCCGGCGGCCTGCCAAAGGCGCAGTTCCTGTCCGGGGGCTCGGAGGCCATGGAGGTCGCCCTCAAGATCGCCTACCAGTACCACTGCGAGCGCGGCGAGAGCGGGCGCACCCTGGTGATCTCGCGCCGGCAGAGCTACCACGGCAGCACGCTGGCGATGCTGGCCATCTCGGGAAACATCCAGCGCCGGTCGGTCTTCGAGCCGGTGCTCGGGCCGGCCGAGTTCGTCTCGCCCTGCTACGAGTACCGCGACCGGTTGGACACCGAGTCCCAGCAGGACTACGCCCAACGACTGGCCGACGAGCTGGCCGCCAAGATCGAGGAGGTCGGCCCGGAGCGGGTGGCGGCCTTCACCGCCGAGACCGTGGTCGGCTCGACCAATGGCGCGGTGCCGGCAGTACCCGGCTATTTCGCCGCGATCAAGGTGGTCTGCGAGCGCTACGGCGTGCTGCTGCTGCTGGACGAGGTGATGGCGGGCCTGGGCCGGACCGGCCACCACTACGCCTACGTCGAGGACGGGGTGGTGCCGGACCTGCTGGCGGTCGGCAAGGGGCTGGCCGCCGGCTACCTGCCGATCTCGGCGCTGATGGTGTCCGAGCAGATCCACGCCACCCTCGGCGCCGGCTCCGGGGTGCTGCAGAACGGCCAGACCCACGTCAACCACCCGCTGGCCTGCGCCGCGGCGCTGGAGGTGCAGCGCACCATCGTCGAGGAGGACCTGCTGACCAACGTCCGGGCCCGGGGCGAGCAGCTGCGCCGGGAGTTGGCCCAGCGCTTCGCCGACACCGAGTCGGTCGGCGACATCCGCGGCCGGGGGCTGT
>JAVEEO010000449.1 GCA_030840415.1 Pseudonocardiales bacterium
CGACGTGATCGCGGTCAACAAGGCCGACGGCGAGCATGCCGACCCCTCGCGGCGGGCGGCCCGCGAGCTGTCCGGGGCGCTGCGGTTGCTGCGCGGTGCCGAGGGTGAGTGGCAGCCGCCGGTGCTGACCTGCAGCGCGCTGCACAACACCGGCCTGGACGAGGTGTGGAAGCACGTGCAGCGGCACCGGCAGAAATTGCTGGCCGACGGCGGGTTCGAGGCCAAGCGACGCCGCCAGCTGGTGGACTGGACCCGGTCGATGGTGCGTGATCGGTTGCTGGAACAACTGGAAACCCCGGCGGCGCGGACGCTGGTCACAGCCGCCGAGGCGGCCGTGCTGGCCGGCGAGCTGACTCCCGCGCAGGCGGCGGACCGGATCCTGGCCGGCCTGCCGGGTTCTGCCGAGCCCAACTTGCCGGGCTCTGCCGAACCCAACCTTTCGGGTTCCGCACCTGGCCTGCCGAGTGGGGAAGGAGCGGAGCGATCATGACAAACCCCGGTGGGCTCGCGCGGTTCAAGGACCTGTGCCTGGACGCCGTCGATGTCGAGGCGGCGGCCGGGTTCTGGTCGGCGGCCCTCGGCCTGGAGGTCCGCCGCTCGGGGGAGAACGTCCGGCTGGCCGGGCCGTCGGCGGGCCACACGGTGTGGATCAACCAGGTGCCCGAGCCGAAGACCGTCAAGAACCGGGTGCATCTGGACGTCCACGCCGGCTCGCTGGCCGAGCTCACCGACCGCGGCGCCCGGGTGGTGCCGGCCGATGCCGAGCTGCCCTGGACCGTCCTCACCGATCCGGACGGCCAGGAGTTCTGCGCCTTCGTCCGGGAGTCCTCGATTGACAAGGTGCCCGATTACCGGCTGTACGAGGTGGTCGTCGACTGTGCCGAGTCCGAGACCGAGTCGCTGGTCCGCTGGTGGGCTTCGGTGCTGGGCGGCGAGCTGGAGCGCGGCGAGGACGACTGGGGTCTGACAAGGTGCCGGGCATGCCGTTCGAGTACCTGGTCTTCGGGGCGGTGCCCGAGCCGAAGACGGTCAAGAACCGGGTGCACTGGGATGTCGAGGTGGCCGACCCGCAACTGCTGATCGACGCCGGAGCCACCCTGCTGCGCCCGCTCGGCGGCGACCTCGAATGGCACGTGCTGGCCGATCCGGCCGGCAACGAGTTCTGCGCCTTCGTCCCCGCGCTCGGCAAGGGCGGGCCCGATTCGGAGGAAGCCGGGGGATAAGGTGCCCTGTGTGCCCAGCAGCCTCCACGCCGACGCCCTCGAGTGGCTGGGCGTTCACCAGGGCGAGCTGATCGGCTGGCGGCGCGAGCTGCACAGCCATCCCGAGGTGGGCTACGCCGAGTACCGCACCACCGACCTGATCATCACGGTGCTCTCCAGCTTCGGCCTGGCACCGCAGCGGCTGTCGATCGGCACCGGGGTGATCTGCGACATCGGCGAGGGGCCGGACTTCGTGGCGCTGCGGGCCGACATCGACGCGCTGCCGCTGCCCGACAGCAAGCAGGTGAGCTACGCCTCGCAGAACGCCGGGGTCTGCCACGCCTGCGGCCATGACGTGCACACGGCGATCCTGCTGGCGGTGGCCGGTTGCCTGGCCCGGGCCGAGCGGCTGCCGGGGTCGGTCCGGCTGATCTTCCAGCCGGCCGAGGAGCGCTTGCCCGGTGGCGCCGAGGCAGTGGTGAACGAGGGCGGCTTGAAAGGCGTGGGCGAGATCTTCGCACTGCACTGCGACCCGAAGCTGACCGTCGGCCAGATCGGACTGCGGGTCGGGCCGATCACCGCCTCGTGCAACCAGATCGACATCAAGCTCACCGGGCCCGGTGGCCATACCGCCCGGCCGCAGCTGACGGTGGACCTGGTCTACGCCATGGGCAAGCTGATCACCGAGCTGCCCGGGCTGCTGTCACGCCGGATCGATCCGCGGGCCGCGGTCTCGCTGGTCTGGGGTGCGGTGACCGCCGGTTCGGCCGCCAACGCGATCCCCACCACCGGCACGCTGCGCGGCACCGTCCGGATGCTCGACGGCAAGCTGTGGAACCAGCTGGAAACGATCGTCAGCGAACTGGCCCGCCAGATCGTGGCGCCGACCAATGTCGACATCGAGATCAACTACGACCCGGGCGTGCCGGCGGTCAGCAACGACGGCTCGCTGGTCACCATCCAGACCCAGGCGGCGCTGGCGGCGTTCGGCCCGCAGGCGGTGGCCGACACGTTGCAGTCGATGGGTGGCGAGGACTTCGCCTGGTACCTGCAGACCGTTCCCGGCGCGCTGGCCCGGCTCGGGGTCCGGCCGGCCGGGGCGGCGGTCTATGACCTGCACCAGTCGAACTTCGACATCGACGAGGACGCGCTGGCGATCGGGGTCCGGTTCACCGCCGCGCTGCTCGACGAGTTCTGGGCCGCGCCGGGGCACCTCTAAAAGATTATCGACTGGGAGCTGACCGCTCTGCGGCTCCGATTCCAGCGCAGCTCCTCGACTGAGCTGGAAGCGGTGATTACGAGAAACTTCCTCGAAATCCGTTTGCTGGCAGTCGTGACCCGATGTCGTTCGTAGGTAACCAGGAGGAGAACGTCCAACGCCGAGCATCTTTCACCGTGCTGGGCCTCTATTATCCGCGTTCAACGGACATCGAACGAACTGGGCTAGTGTTCTAGAGCCTTATCAGGTCGAGTGTCGGTTCGACTCGCTGAAGCTCGACGGCCACGAGATGGCGGTGACAAGCAAGGTGATCTCGCTCGAAGCAGAGCAGTGCGACCGTTTCATCCTCAAGCAATTCTGCAACCTTTTTCAAGGCCTGTTCGCCTTCGGGGGTGGCGATGTGCTCCCGGTATGAAGCGTGGCTGTGAGCACTGCCCGTCCGAAACGGCGCTCGATTATCCCTAGGATTTCCCAATGCTCGCAAATGCAGGTAACCGATACCGGCTGCATTCAGCGATTCTGCGAGCTTGCGCTTTGATAGCCCGGGCTTGCGCGACAATGGCGTCAACCTCACGTCGACCAGTACGGTGACGGACTTGCTCAATAGTCTGGCTACCAGCTCGTCCACTGAGCGGCCCTCATAGCCGAGGCTCACCAGCGGGGACTTCGACATATCACAGAGTGTCATGGCCTGCCGTCCTGGCCGCCGAAGTGGACCTGGGTGAGCCTCAGCCGCCGATGGAGCGGCAGGGACGCTGGCGCAGCTCGTCGACGTAGTCGCCCGGCGCTCCGGCGGCGTCCGCCGCCTCGGCGATCAGCCCCAGGTAGCGGGCCGAGGGCAGGCCGCCCTCGTAGCCGTTGAGCACGTAGGTCCAGGCGAGCACGTCGCCCTCCAGGGTGGAGACCCGCAGCCGGGACGTCCGGTAGAGGCCGGAGTCGGCGCTCTCCCACTTGTCCAGCGCGACCCGGTCCTGGGCGGTGATGTCGTAGAGCGCGACGAACACCGCGGCGCCGGGCTCCTCCACCAGGGTGGCCAGCGCGCCCTCCCAGCCCAGGTCCTCGCCGCCGAAGGTCAGCCGCCAGTGCGGCAACCAGCCGGTGCCGGCGAACGGCGAGTGCGGGCACCTGGTGCGCATCTGGTCCGGGTCCATGTTGGAGCCGTACGCGGCGTAGAGAGGCACGAGAACGCAGCCTACCGACAGATCGGCCGATGATCGTCAGCCCCGGGCGGGTACGTCCGGGTCAGATCCGCGACAATGGCTGGTGTGAGACGTATCGCGATCATCGGTGGCGGCCCGGCGGGATACGAGGCCGCCCAGGTCGCGGCCGAACTCGGCGCCGAAGTCAGCCTGATCGAGTCCGACGGCATGGGTGGCGCCTGCGTGCTCTACGACTGCGTGCCGTCCAAGACCTTGATCGCCACCTCCGAGAAGGTCACCGCGTTCCGGGACGCCCCCGCGGTGGGGGTCAGCTCGTCGGCGGCCGGCGAGGTCGGCGTGCAGCTGGCGGTGGTCAACGAGCGGGTGCGTCGGCTGGCGGCCAACCAGTCCGCCGACATCGCCGCCCGGCTGGCCAAGCACGGCGTCCGGGTGATCGCGGGCCGGGCCTGCTTCGCCGCCGACCAGCGGGGCCGGACGTTCGCGGTCGAGGTCAGCGGGGCCGACGGGCCGGAACGGCTCGAGGCCGACGTGGTGCTGCTGGCCACCGGCGGGACCCCGCGGGTGCTGCCCGGCGCCGAACCGGACGGCGAGCGCATCCTGTCCTGGCGCCAGCTCTATGACCTGACCGAGTTGCCCAGCCATCTGATCGTGGTCGGCTCCGGTGTCACCGGCGCCGAGTTCGCCTCCGGCTACAGCGAGATGGGCGTGCCGGTGACCCTGGTGTCCAGCCGCGAGAAGGTGCTGCCCGGCGAGGACCCGGAAGCCGCCGACGTCATCGAGAAGGTGTTCACCGAGCGCGGCGGCACCCTGGTCAAGCAGGCCCGGGCGGCCTCGGTGGTCCGGGTCGGCGACGGGGTCGAGGTCCGGTTGGTGGACGGGCGCACCATCACCGGTTCACACGTCCTGATGTGCGTCGGGTCGGTGCCCAACACCGCCGGCCTGGGCCTGGAGCACGTGGGCCTGGCACCGAACGCGGCCGGTTTCATCGAGGTGGACCGGGTCTCGCGCACCGAGGTCCCCGGCATCTACGCCGCCGGTGACTGCACCGGCGTGCTGTTGCTGGCCTCGGTCGCCGCCATGCAGGGCCGGGTGGCCATGTGGCACGCCCTCGGCGAGGCGGTGCAGCCGCTACGGCTCAAGACCGTGGCCGCCAACGTCTTCACCCACCCCGAGATCGCCACCGTCGGCATCGGCCACGCGGCGGTGACCTCCGGGGCGGTCCCGGCCCGCACCATCACGCTGCCGCTGAGTGGCAACGCCCGGGCCAAGATGCAGGGTTTCACCGAGGGCTTCGTCAAGATCTACTGCCGTCCCGCCTCGGGGGTGGTGATCGGCGGTTCGGTGGTGGCCCCGCAGGCCTCGGAGCTGATCCACTCGATCGCCGTGGCCGTCCAGCTGGGCCTGACCGTCAACGCGCTGGCCGCCACCTTCACGATCTACCCGTCGATCTCGGGCTCGGTCACCGAGGCGGCGCGGCAGCTGATGCACCACGACGACCTGGACTGACATACCCATCCGACGAAGTATTGGACGGACGATAGATGGACATCTCACCGGAACAGATCGAGAAATCCCGCCGGACGATCCGGGCCGCGGCGGTCTTCGCCGACAACTCCGAGACGATCGTGGCGCACGTGGGGCTGCTACCCGAGGACCACGTGGTGGTCGCGGTGGTGACCGAGGACTACTCCTTCGACGGCGTGCACCACGTCGCGCGCACCGAGCTGGTCGAGCGGGTGCCGGCGCTGGAGGGCGAGCGCGGCTGGGCGATGGTGTTCTCCCCGGGCGCCGATGTCGAGCACGTCGGCTCGCGCACCACCGAGATGATCGCGCTGGCCGAGAAGCGCATCGAGATGATCTCGCGGATCGCCGCCCGCCGGCA
>JAVEEO010000464.1 GCA_030840415.1 Pseudonocardiales bacterium
GAGTAGCGGGCATCGACATGCCGGCCATCGTCTGACCCGGTGCCATCGACATGCCGGCCATCGTCTGGCCTGCCGGCATCGAGGCGGCGGCACCGGCCGGAGCCACGCCGGCGGAGTCCTTGCCGGCCGCGCAGCCGGTCATCGCGAGCGCGATCGCGCTGAGGCTCAGGACCAGTTGGCGTGTCTTCATCGGGGGAACTCGTTTCTGTCGAGTGCTGTCCGAGGCCGTGCCGGCTCAGGCCGGGTGGCTGGATACCAGCGTGGCGAAGGCGACGATGTTGCTCTCGTAGTTGCGCGAGCTGAGGTCGAACTTGCCGCCGCAGGTGATCAGCCGCAGCTGCGCGCTGTCGGTGTTGCCGTACACCTCTAGGGTCGGGAAGCTGTTCTTGGGATAGGAAACCACCCGGTCGACCCGGAAGACCGCGGTGGTGCGGTCGGAACGGGTGACGCTCAACGTGCTGCCGGGCCGCAGCGCCCCGAGCTTGAAGAACACGCCCGGACCGTACTTCGCGGAGTCGACGTGCCCGAGGATCACCGACGGTCCGAGCTGGCCGGGGGTGGGAGAGTACTTGTACCAGCCGGCCCGGGAGTCCTTGGCCAGTGGCGGGACCTGCACCGTCCGGTCCGGATTCAACCCGAGTTGCAGGAGGTCCGAACGAACATCGAGCTGCGGGATCTCCAGCTCCACCGGTACCGACCTGCTCAGCAGCGGGCCCTTGACCGGCTTGGCGGTAGCAGCGGGCGCCCGGCTGCCGGACGAACCCGGCGACGTTCCCGCGGAATTCGATGACGCTGTCGAGGAATCGGCTGAAGGCGAGGGCGAAAACGGGATGGCGGCCGAGGCCGGCGGCTGCGGCGCCTGCCGTTGGGCACGCAGGCCCACGACCAGCAGCAGCACTCCGGCGAGGACCAGCACACCCACCGCGGCGGCGATGAGCCTGCCGCGGCGGGTGCGCGATGCGATACCAGACATCAGATACCGCTCAGCCGTCCTCGATCAGCTCTGTGCTGCCGTCCGGCGGCGCATCGCCACCGCACCGGCACCGAGACCGGCCGCCAGGAGAGCTCCCCCGAAACCGAGCAGGGCCTGGTCCTCCACGCCGGAGGTGCTGCCGCCACCGGTGTCAGCGGCGCCACCGGGCATCGCCGACATCTGGGAGGCGACCAGGGTGCCGCACAGCGCCGGCGAGGTCGCGGCCAGCGGCAGGGACGGCACCAGGTCGCTCTTCTCGCCCTGGGCCTTCTTGCTCAGCGTCGCCGGGTCCAGACCGTGCACCACGACCACCGCGGTGCCATCCTTGAGGGCTGCCATCGTCTTGGAGTCCAGGTTGATGGTGCGGGAGTAGTTGAACGAGGCACCCGAGGGCGCGACGGTCAGCGTGGTGCCGGCCGCCGGGCTGGTGTCACCCGAGGTGGACAGCGTGGTGCCGATGCCGCCGTAGCTGGGCGCACCCTCAGTGGTGCTGATGACGCCGTCACCGTTGGTGTCGGCGGCCGTGGTCGGGCACTCGCCCTTGGCCCCGATGTGGATGTGCTGCACGTGCGGGTACGGGTTGCCACCGAACTTGTCGGCCAGGCCCGAGACGTTCTCGGTGATGGTCGCCTGCGAGCCGTTCAGCGAGATCATCAGGGTGCCGGAGGCGGACGAGTGATTCAGGGCGTTCAGCTGCGCCTGGTAGGACGAGCCTTCGGCGGCCGATGCGGCTCCCGGCATCGCCAGGGCGGCAGCGCCCAGGGCGAGCGCGGGGACGCTCAGCAGTAGGGACTTCTTCATGCGATTCCTCCGGGACGTCAGCCGGACGAAGTGCCCGGCAGTGAGTGGACGTGTCAGTGATTCGCCGCGGTCGGCCGAACGGATTGCCCGACTTGCAGGTAGCCGACCAGCGCGGCGGCAGTGGCGGCTGTCTCTGCCACCGCGATGAGGGTCTTCTCGAAGGACCACACCGGTTCGTAGATGGCTGGGATGGGCCCGAATGCGGGCACCTGGTAATAGCGATAGGCGAGCAGAGCGGCCAATCCGCCGGCTGCCACCAGGAAGGCTGCGACGTAGGCAGTTCGGCTGCCCTGCCACAGCACCAGCAGCAGTGCCAGGAGGGCAAACGCCGCCTCGATGCGGAACAGGTTGCCCTGACCGATACCACCTGGCGCGGCCAACTGGTAGTTCGCCGCCAGTTGCAAGTGCAGCACGGCATCGATCAGCAGACCCACTGCGGTCAATCCGCGCCGTGCGACATCGGCGAGCCGCCGGTCACCGGCCAGCGCGCGGGTCACTTGACGACCAGGACACCGTGCATGTTCGAGTGGTAGGTGCAGTGGAACGGGTAGCTGCCCGGCTTCGAAGGCGCCTGGAACTGGGTACTGGCACCAGGGGTCGCCTTGTCGTCGAAGGCGCCGCCGGAATCGGCGGTGACGGTGTGCGCCTCGCCGTCCTTGTTCATCACCGTGATCATGGCGCCGGGACTGACCGATTCCGGAACCGCATAGGCGAACTTGCTGATCGTGATGACCGCGGGCTGAGCGGCCGGTTGCGAAGCGCCGGCTGCCGAGGAGGTGCCAGCCGAAGAGGTGCCGGGCGAAGCCGGCGCCATCGAACTCATGTCGCTGCTGACCGGGGTGGCCGACGACTGCGGCACGGTGGAGGAGGAAGAGCCGCATGCGGCCAGCGCGGCGAGGCTGAGGGCGGCGGTCACTCCGACGCCGATCCGCCGTGGCCACCGCTGTTCGATCCCACGTGCTGCGGTGCTGGTGTGGTGCTGGCGGTCGGATCTGTTCACGGAGGCTCCTGCTCGTCACGACGACGCGCGGGTGCGTCGAATCGGTTACAGGGATTCGGTCACCGGCCCGATCCGGATGTCTGGACGGTTCGTCACGGTCCGCACCGTCTAGGCGCTGATTGGAACCACCAATGGTTTGCCGGTCAAAGGTTGTGCGCTAGTTTCGTCCCAGCGCTCAGCCACGAGCTACCTGCCCGCACCGCGGTGCGGCGAGCAGCAAGGGTGCGCCCATGACCATCGACCGGCGTTCGTTCCTACTCGGGAGCAGTGGTCTCGCGGCGCTGGCCATTGCCGGCTGCGGAGGCGTCAGTCGTCAGACGAACAAGGGCGGCACCAGCAGCGGGGCCTCGGGTTCGGTGACCACCCAGGGGTTCGGCAAGCCCGACGAGGTAGGCCAGGCGCGGATCGACGCGTTCAAGAAGGCCTATCCGCAGATCGCGGTCCGCATCAACGAGGGCGACTTCGATCCGCAGCAGTTCCTGTCGTCGGTGGCCAGCGGAAACCCGGCGGACCTGGTGTATCTCGATCGCGGGTTGATCGGCAGCTACGCCGCGAAGGGGGCCCTGCAGCCGCTGGACGACCTGATCTCCGAACTCGACATCGATACCGGCCGGTACCGCGAACCGGCGATGAGGCAGGTGACGGTCGAGGACAAGGTCTATGGAATACCGGAGTTCTACAACACCCGCAACCTCCTGATCAACGGCAAGGCGCTGCGCGAGGCGGGTATGAGCCCGCAGGACCTGGCCACCACCGACTGGGACAAGCTGCACACCAACGCCGCGAAGCTCTACCGGGCGAAGGGAGCCAAGATCGGCCGGATCGGCTTCGACCCGAAGCTGCCGGAGTTCCTGCCGTTGTGGGCCAAGGGCAACGGAGCCGACCTGGTCAATGCCGACGGCTCGCCCAACCTCGACGATCCCAAGGTGATCGAGGCGTTGACCTTTGCCTACAGCCTGATCCAGGAGCAGGGCGGCTGGTCGAAGTTCAAGGCCTTCCGCGATACCTGGGACATCTTCGGATCGGGCAACGAGTTCGTCAAGGACCAGGCGGTGGCCTTTCCCTGGGAGGGCTGGTACGTCAACGTGCTGGTCCAGTCCTCGCCGAACCTGGACCTGCAGTCCATCCAGTTCACCGACCGGCAGGGCAAGCCCGCCAGCTTCTGCGACGGCAGCGCCTGGGTGCTGCCCAAGGGAGCCAAGAACGCCAAGGCGGCCGTCCAGTGGATGAAGACCATGACGGCGACCGACACCTGGCTGCAGGCGGGCGCGGCCCGGGCCCAGACGGTGGCGAAGAACAAGTCCATGTTCACCGGACTGTGGACCGCCAACGTCGAGGCCGACCACCAGATCCACGACAAGTACGTCAAGCCGAGCGGCCGGGCCGGCTTCGATCAGGCTGTGACGAACTACTACTCATCCACCGAGAGTGCCTTCGCGATCAATTCCTCCAAGGCGGGCAGCGAGATCAAGACTGCCTGGACCGACGCGGTCAACCG
>JAVEEO010000024.1 GCA_030840415.1 Pseudonocardiales bacterium
GCCCGCGCCGCCATCGGCACCGCCGTCAGCGCCACCGTCGCCCGCGCCGCCATCGGCACCGCCGTCGTGACCGGCGCCGCCGTCCGCGCCGCCATCGGCACCACCGTCGTGCACGCCGGGCACGCCCTCGGCTCCGCCGTCAGCGGTTCCCTCGGTTTCCGTCATAGAACTGCTCCTCATCAGGTAGTAGGCGGCGCCGGACAACCCGGCCGCCAGTTCGGGCCCCTGCTCGACCCATGCCCCTACGCTAGCGATCAAGCGGGTCCAGCGCGACAGTGCGCCGCCGCTTCGGGCTACGGTTGAGCCATGCGGGCCGTCAGCTACTCCCGAACCGGTGATCCCGACGTGCTGAACCTGGTCGACAAGCCGATCAGGGAACCGGGACCGGGCGAGGTGCGAGTCCGGATGTACCGGTCCGGGGTCAACCCGACCGACTGGAAATCCCGCCGCGGCGACGGCATGCCGACTCCGGTCGACCCGCCGCAGGTGCCCAACCAGGACGGCTCCGGAGTGGTGGACGCGGTCGGCGAGGGCGTCGACGCCGCACTGGCCGGCCAACGGGTCTGGGTCTGGGAGGCGGCCTACCAGCGGCCGGAGGGCACCGCCCAGGAGTACGCGCTCGTGCCGGCGCGGCAGGTGGTGCTGCTGCCGGAATGGGCATCCTTCGACCTGGGCGCCTGCCTCGGCGTGCCGTTCCTGACCGCGCACCGGGCGCTGACCGTCACCGAGGACGGACCGCCCGAACTGTCCCCCGGTGCGCTGGCCGGCCGGACGGTGCTGGTGGCCGGCGGCGCCGGGGCGGTAGGCAATGCCGCCATCCAACTGGCGCGGTGGGCCGGCGCCACCGTGATCAGCACGGTGAGCAGCCCGGCCAAGGGTCGCCTGGCCGCCGCGGCGGGCGCCGATCACGTCATCGACTACCGGCAGCAGGACGTGGTGGCCGAGGTGCGCAAGATCGCCCCGGCCGGCGTGCACAGCATCGTCGAGGTTTCCCCTGCCAGCAACGCCGAAATCGACGCCGCGGTGCTGGCCCGCAACGGGTCGGTCGCGATGTATGCCAACAACGGCGGCGACACCATGGCGCTGCCGGTCCGGCAGCTGATGGTGGTCAACGCGCGCTGGCAGTTCGTGCTGCTCTACACGGTGCCCGAAGCCGCCAAGGCACGCGCCGTCGACTCGGTGTCGGCGGCGGTGCTGGCCGGCGCCATCCGGATCGGCGACGAGGCCGGCCTGCCGCTGCACCGCTACACCCTGGCCGAAGCCGCCCTGGCGCACGCCGCGGTGGAGAAATCGGCGGTGGGAAAGGTGCTCATCGACCTGGAGGCCTGAGCCCGGGTCAGCCGCCGGCCCCGGCCAGGTCGGCCTCGTCCGAGCCGGAGTCGGCCAGGTCCGCGCTTGCCCGGGCCAGCGCCTGGCTCATCGCCTCCAGGTCGGCGAGCAGCACCGACTCGTCGATCCTCAACTGCCGCCGGAAGGCCTCGATGGCGACACCGAAGGTGGCAAAGCAGGCTTCGGTGACCCGGACACCGCTGGCGCTCAGTGTCAGGATCACCGAGCGCCCGTCCGCGGGGTTGCGGCGCCGCTTCAGATGGCCGCTGCGCGACATCCGGACCAGCACGCTGGACAGCGTGGTGGCCTTCATCCCGAGCGCACCGGCCAGCTGGGTGGGCGTGGTCGGCTGCATCAGCCGCAACGCGCTGTAGACGGCGAATTCATTCGGTGGCAGCGGGGCGTCCGCCATTGCCTGCTGCAGCAGCGTGCCCAACTGCTGGCCCAGGGCGAAGACCAGCAGGAACGGCCCGCGGAACTCCAGTCCTGCCATGACCCGGACTCTAATCCGCAGGCGGGGCAGCTTCGTTACCAAAACTACTACGAAATCGCACTATCTTTGTGACCGCGCGGACCTACGGTTGCCGTGCATGGGGACAGCCGGCTCTCGCGCAACGCTTCTTGCCACGGCGGCACTGCTCGTCGCAGGCTGCGGTTCGAGCGGGAACCGCTCAGTCGGAGCCCCAGCGAGCACCGCCTCGATCAGCTCCGCCGGCCCGTCCCCGAGCGCGACCGGTTCGCCCGGCCCCCGCTACGTAGTCCAGCGGATCGCCACCGGCAGCAAGCCGTGCGCGACCCTGGGGGCGGCCGGCTCGGTCTGGGTGGCCGATATCAACGACTTCACCGTCAAGCGGCTCGATCCGGGTACCGGTCGGCTGCAGGCGAGGATCGCCACCGCTGCCGGCCCGTGCGGAATGGCCTACGGCGCCGGCTCGATCTGGGTGGAGGACTACACCGCCTCGGCGGTGACCCGGATCGAGGTCGCCACCAATCGGACTCGCACGATCAAGGTCGGCAGCTCTCCCTATGACGTGACCTTCGCCGCCGGAGCGGCCTGGGTCACCAACTACGGCGACGGCACGGTGACCCGGATCGACGCCGCGACGAACAGCACGCGCACCATCGAGGTCGGCGCGAGTCCCATCGGCATCGCGGCGGCCGGCGGCGCGATCTGGGTATGCGCTTCCGGCAGCAGAGAGCTTTCCCGGATCGATGCGGTGACTTACCGGGTGAGCACCGTCGACTTCGGCGGCTCGCCGAGTTGGACGGCCGCCGACTCCGACACCGTCTGGATCGGTGACCAGGGCGCAGGCCAGATCGTCCGGCTGGACGCGCGCAGCGGCCGGATCGTCCGCCGGATCGACGTG
>JAVEEO010000515.1 GCA_030840415.1 Pseudonocardiales bacterium
GTGCGGTTTCCGGCGAAGCGCATGTGCAGGGTGGCCTGGGTGCCGTCGCCGTCGGTGATGCCCAGCAGGCCGTTGGCCCGCGCCGACAGCACCGAGATGTTGAGCACCGCGCCGGTGACGCCGCCGGCCGGGACGCCGTAGCGCCCGGGCAGCGTGAGGGTGATCTTGCGACCCGGGAGCAGCGGGCTGGTGGCCCGGGTGTCCAGGATCCGGGAATCCAGGGCGGCGAACGTGCCGGAGCCGGTGGGCGTACCGGCCAGGTAGTAGCCCAGCACCTCGACGATCAGGTGCACCGCCTGGGCCGAGTTGTTGCGGATCGTCACGCCGCCGTCGGCGCCGAGTCGCACGGTGAGCTGCTGGCTGATGGTGCTGCCGCCGACCAGCGACATGCTCACGTGGCCGTTCCAGACGGTGCCGCTGGGATACACCGACAGTGACCCGGTCGGGGCGTTGCCGGGCACCGTCACCTTGAGAACCGCCGGCGCCGTGGGGTCCTGCGACCCCGTCCCGACCGGGGCGGTCACGGTCTGTCTGGGCGCGACGGCCCCCAACCGGCCGCCGAGCCCGGTCCGGGTGTCGAGCACCCGGACCGGGTTGCCGTCGACCGGAATGAAGCTGCCGGCGAACGGGTCGTCGGCCTGGGCGGCGGCCGGCGTGCCGGGAGCGGCCGAGACCGGTGGTGCGGCCAGCAACCCGGCCACCAGCGAACAGCCGGCGAGGACGGCAAGTATCCGGTGCATGACACGCTCCCAGCTGGCGGCTCGACCCGGACGGCCGAGGGTGGCCTCACTCAGCTAGACACGCGACGCGGGCGTTCCATTGCTCGCTCCGCCGGACACGGGCCGCTCAGTGGGGCGAGCCGTAGCCGGGCGACTGCATCACCCAGTACTCGTCATTGGCCGAGCCCGGCGTGCGAGGCCCGGCGGGCTTGACCCAGGGATGGCGGCGTTCGGCCGCTATCGCGTCCAGCGCGCGTTGCCGGCCGGAGCGCCGGCGCCAGAACCAGAGGCGCATCGTCCACCCCTCCCGTCCCGGTCAGTATGACGCGACCGGACGGTCGGGTCCACGGGTCGGGAATCGCCGGCCGGATCAACAGTTCACGCAGTGGGCGTAGTCGTAGTAGCCGGTCACCCAGCCGTGCAGGTAGGTCCACTGCGCGCCGGAGAGGTTGACCAGCTCGGATCCCCCGTCGATGCCCAGGTGGACGGTCAGCTCGGTGGGTTGGCGGGCCGATGTCGAGGACAGGGTCACCGTGGGTTTCCAGGGGGCTTCCGGGTCGTACAGCCCGAGCAGCGTCGGTTGGGCGGGCTGGTCGGGCGAGAGCACCACGTTGTAGGCGATCGTCCCGAAGTCGTAGGCCTGCGGGTACAGGGTGAGCGGCTGGTGCTGGTACAACCGGAGCTGCGTCGTGAAGCCGGACCCCACCCTGGCGAGGATCGGCTTCGGGCTGATCGCGGAGTAGCGGCCCCCGTACACGCCCGGGCCCGGGTATTGCGGGTCGCCGGTTCGCAGGAAGTAACCCATCAGGTCGATGACCAGATGCACGCTGGAGGCGCTCGACTGGCTGAAGGTCAGCCTGCCGTCGCTGCCTACCTTGACCACCCGCTCGGTCTGCATCGGCAGCGAGGCGGTGCGGTTCCCGGCGAAGCGCATGTGCAGGGTGGCCTGGGTGCCGTCGCCGTCGGTGACGCCCAGCAGGCCGTTGGCCCGCGCCGACAGCACCGCGATGTTCAGTACCACGGAGTCGGCCCCGGCGGCCGGGATGCCACCGTGTCCGGGCAGCGCAAGGGTGATCTTGCGACCCGGGGCCAGCGGGCTACCGGCTCGGGTGTCCAGGATCCGGGAGTTGAGGGCGGCGAAGGTGCCTAGTCCGGTAGGCATACCGGCGGAGTAGTGGCCCAGCACGTCGACGATCAGGTGCACGGACGTGGCTGAGTTGTTGCGGATGGTCACGCCGCCGTCGGTGCCGAGCCGGACGGTGAGCTGTTGGCTGATGGTGCTGCCGCCGACCAGCGACATGCTCACGTGACCGTTCCAGGTGGTGCCGCTGGGATATACCGACAGCGAGCCGGCCGGGGCGTTGCCGGGCACCGTCACCTTGATGACCGCCGCCGGCGTTCCCGCCGAGCTGATGTGGGCGGTGGCGGTGTGCCTGGGCGCGACGGCGCCGAGACGGCCGCCGAGTCCGGTCCGGGTGTCGAGCACCCGCACCGGATTTCCGTCGACCGGGAAGAAGCTGCCGGCATCCGGGTCGTCGAAGGTCTGGGCGGCGGCCGGCGCGGCCGGGGCGGCCGAGACCGGTGGTGCGGTCAGCAACCCGGCGATCAGGCAGCAGCCGGCGACGACGGCAGCGGCGGGAATGATGCGCATCGGACACGCTCCACGATGTCGGGTCCCCAGCCGGACGGCCGTGGTCAGCCCTCACCAGCTAGACACCCGGGACGGGCCGAAGGTTGCGCCTGCCGCTGAGTCGCCATTGTGCGGCCCGAAACGTTCCGGCCGGAGCCGGTGCAACAACGTTTCGGGCCGCACAATCGCCCTTGGGGGTCAGCCGAACAGGTGGTTGTAGTAGCCGGTGACGTAGATGTGCACCACCACCTCGGTGTTGGTCATGCTGTAGAGCACGATCGCGCCGGACGGCCCCTGCTTGACGGTGAGCTCGGTGGGCTGCAGCAGCGCCGAGGACGACACCTGCGGCGCCCGGTTCCAGCCGCTGTCGGCGTCCCTGGTGCTGATCGCCGACGGCTGCGCCGGACGATCGGTGGAGGTCACCAGGTTCACCGCGCTGACCTGGCCGGTCGGCACGCCGGTCACCCTCCCGCCGAAGCCCGCGATGCTCCAGATGTGGATGGGGTTGCCGGAGTTCAGCGCGTGCGGAACCTGCGGCACGTAACTGCCCTCGGTGGTGACCGCGCCGGGCAGGAAGTAGCCGAGGACGTCCACCACCACGTCGATGCCGGCCGCGCTGGTGTTGGTGAAGGTCAGGGTGCCGTTACTGCCGAGCTTGACTACCCGCTCGGTCTGCATGGTGTGCGGCGTCTCCCAGTCGCCGACGAAGCGTAGTGGCGTGGTGGCCCGGCTGCCGTCGCCGTCGGTGATCACCAGTTGCCCGGTGGTGTGTGCCGAGAGCACCGCGACGTCGGCGACCACGGCGCTCGCACCGCCGGCCGGCACCCCGCCGTGCCCGGCCAGCGCCAGCGTGACCTTCTTGCCGGCGCCGACGCTCGCCTTCGGCGCACCGGTACCGGTGCGGGTGTCGAGCACCCGGGCGTTGGCTGCGGCGAACCGGCCCGGCAGCGCGGGCGTCCCAGCGACGTAGAAGCCCAGCACGTCGACCAGGACGTTCGTGGGCTTGGCGGCGTTGCTGCGGATCGTCACGCCGCCGCTGGGGCTCAGGGTGACGGTCAACTGCTGCTGGATGTTGCCGCCGCCGGTCAGCGTCATGTTGACCCGGCCGTCCCAGCCGGTGTCGCTCGGGTACACCGACAGCGAGCCGGCCGGCGCGGGTGCGGGCACCGTGACGTCGACAACGGCCGCCGACACCTGGTTCGCCGGCACCGGGCGGGCACCGGACAGGTTGACGGTCACCGTGTGGCCGGGGGCCAGCAGGCCCTTGAAGCCACCGAGGCCGGAACGGGTGTCGAGCACCCGCTTGGTGGCGACCGGCTGGAAGCTGCCGGCCAGGTCCGGCGCCAGCGCCGGGGTGAGCGGCGCCGCCTGGGCCACCGGGGCCGCGACGCACAGGCCGGCGACCAGGAAAGAGCCGGCGAGAAGTCCGACGAGCTTGCGCATGTATCCACTCCTTGGAGGCGGGAGCGGACCCGGATGGTCGGCTTTGCCGCGATTGATAGACGCACGGCACTGCCGATCGGTTGCATTGCAGTCCGGTCACGGCCGGCTGCGCGGGGCCCAGCAGACCGGACGCTCAGCCAGCCGGACATCCAGCCGGCCGGACACCCCAGCCGGCGGACGCTCAGCCGGTTGTCAGGCCGGCCGGTTCGGCGGCATCAGCACCACCGGGCACGGCGCGGAGAACACCACCTTCGGCGCGATCAGGCTCTTCCCCAGCGTGCTGGCATTACCCGAGCGCGGCGAGTCGAGCACCAGCAGTTGGGCACCGACTGCCGCCTCGAGCAGCACCGCGGCCGCCTTGCCGCGTCGCAGGCTGAAGGTGATCGGCGTGCCGGCCAGGTCGCCGCCGAACTGTGCTGCCAGCTCGGTGGCCAGCCGCTGCTCCTCCTCCGCGAAGGCCTCCTCGTGCGGCAGGATGGCCGGCGGTCGGCCGGCGGGGGCGGTCGGCGGCCGCGGCCCGCGCCAGGCGGTGACCGCCAGCACCGTGGTGTTGCGCATTCGGGCCTCGGCCACCGCCCAGCGCACCGCCTCCGGTGAACCGGTCCGGCGGCTGACGCCGACCACGATCGGGCTGGTGTGCTCCATCGTTGCTCCTCGGATCGGCTCGGATCAGGTGGTGGCCGCGGCCGGATCGCTGTCGCGTGGTGCCCTCGACAGCGGGTCGGCGATGTCCTCCAGCGACTTGCGTTCGGCGTCGATGGCCAGGAAGAACGCCACCACACCGCCCAGGATCATCACGCCGGCTCCCAGGTAGTAGCCGAACGTCAACGGCCCGCGTGGCGGGTTGGCGTTGTTCGCGCCGCCGATCAGGTGGCCGTACAGCGAGGTCGCGATCGCCCCGAAGCCCTGCGCGATGGAGAAGAAGATCGCGATCGCCTGGCCGCGCAGCTCCAGCGGGAAGATCTCGCTCACCGTCAGGTAGGCCGAGGACGCCCCCGCCGAGGCGAAGAAGAAGATGACGCACCACAGCACGGTCTGGGTGGTGGCGCTGAGATGGCCACCGCCGAACAGCCAGGCCGACACCGCCAGCAGCGCGCCGGAGAGCAGGTAGGTGCCCGAGATCATCTTCCGGCGGCCGACCGTGTCGAACAGCGGCCCGAGGATCAGCGGGCCGAGCAGGTTGCCGATCGCGAACGGCAGGAAGTAGTAGCTGGTGTGCGCCTTGCTGACGTGGAAGAAGTGCTGCAGCACCAGGGCGTAGGAGAAGAAGATGGCGTTGTAGAGGAAGGCCTGGGTCGACATCAGGAAGAAGCCCAGCGCGGTCCGCCGCGGATAGGTCTTGAAGAAGATCCGGAACAGCTGGCCGTAGGGCAGCCAGCGCTGCGGAACGATGTCGATCGCCTTGCGCTCGTCCACCTCGGGCAGCTCCCGGCCGCCGTGGCGCACGTGCTCCTCGATGCCGTCGACGGTGGCGTTGGCCTCGTCCTGGAAGCCGTGGGTCATCTGCCAGCGCGGGCTCTCCGGGATGTGGCGGCGCAGGCCGATGATCAGCAGACCCAGCACCGGGCCGATGAAGAAGCCGATCCGCCAGCCCCAGGTCTGGGACGGGAAGCTTTCCGACAGCAGGTACAGGTTGGCCGCCGCGCCGAGCGCAGCGCCACCCCAGTAGGTACCGTTGATCGCGATGTCCACCCGGCCGCGGTAGTGCGACGGGATCAGTTCGTCGATGGCGGAGTTGATGGCGCTGTACTCACCGCCGATGCCCACCCCGGCGATGAACCGGAACGCCGCCAGCACCGCGAAGTTCCATGACAAGCCGGCCAGGCCGCTGCCGATCAGGTAGATGGTCAGGGTCAGCAGGAAGATCTTGCGGCGCCCGACCCGGTCGGTGATCCGGCCGAAGAACAGCGCCCCGACGATCTGGCCGACCAGGTACACCGACCCCAGCGCGCCGACGTCCGCGCTCGACAGGCCGAGGTCCTTCTGGAAGCCGGCCTGCGAGACGATCTGGATCTCCAGGCCGTCCAGGACCCAGGAGACCCCGAGGCCGACCACGATCATC